>NZ_JBHSEB010000065.1:0-15145 GCF_042651925.1 Catenibacterium sp. GCM10023432
ATCATTTATAAGCAGAAAATGTCATGCCCCTGTTGACATGACATATAAGCGACTGCCTGTCGCACAATAAAAACCCCTATGATTTCATAGGGGTTTAGTGATTAGAATAATCCGATGATTGCCATTGGGGCATTGTCACCTTTGCGGTTATAAGTTTTGATAACTCTAGTATAACCACCGTTCTTACCTTTGAACTTAGGTGCAACATCATCAAATAGAACCTGTACAGCAGTCTTTCCAGTTGCTGGATCTACTACATTCTGAAGAATAGCAGCAGCCTGTCTTCTTGCATGAAGATCTCCTCTAATACCAAGAGTGATTAATTTATCAACTACTTTACGAACTTCTTTAGCACGAGTAGCAGTTGTTTCAATCTTACCATGCATGATTACATCAGTAGCTAAGTTACGTAACATAGCTTTTCTATGACTAGATACACGGCCTAATTTTCTATTGTTTGCCATTAGTGTACTCCTTCCACAAACTTAGTCCATTGGTTTAAAACCAAGACCTAATTCATTTAATTTTTCTTTAACTTCTTTTAAAGACTTCTTACCAAGGTTACGAACCTTAATCATATCGTCTTCAGTCTTTGAAGCTAATTCTTGAACAGTCTGAATTCCTGCTCTCTTTAAGCAGTTGTATGAACGTACAGAAAGGTCAAGTTCTTCAATAGTCATATCAAGAACCTTGTTACCTGTGTCTTGCTGTACTTCACTCATAACGTCCATATTCATTGCCTGATCAGTTAATTCAACGAACATATTTAAATGTTCAACTAATACTTTTGCAGCAATTGCAAGAACTTCATGAGGTTTGATTGAACCATCAGTTGTAATCTCCATAGTTAACTGATCATATTTTGCTGACTGACCAACACGAGTTGGTTCAACTAAATATGCCACATTTACAACAGGAGAGAAGATAGAATCAGTTGGAATTACGCCAATAGTATTAACGTATTTCTTGTTCTGATCTGCACTCATGTAACCTCTATCTCTATGTGCATACATTTCCATATAGAAATGCTGACCTTCAGCAACATGAGCAATTACTAAATCATTAGAAATCATCTTAACTTCAGAAGGACATTGAATATCTGCACCAGTTACTGTAGCTGGACCAGTTACATCAATAACCATTGTTACATCTTCATCTGAATCTAATTCAAATACTAATTTCTTAATATTCAAGATAATGGCTGTAACGTCTTCTAAGACACCATCAACTGCTGAGAATTCATGAATAGCGCCATTGATTTTTACTGCAAATACTGCAGCACCTGGCATAGATGATAATAATACTCTTCTTAAAGAGTTACCTAAAGTTGTACCAAAACCTCTTTCTAAAGGTTCGATGATAAACTTACCATAATTTTCATCTTCATTGTATGTATCAACAGTGAAATTTGCTTTTTCAAACTTTTGCATTGTTTCCCTCCTCTTTGAGATATTTGTTTTATATAAAAGTAATATATATCAAATTATCCACGAGGACGTTTTGGTGGACGACATCCGTTATGTGGGATTGGAGTAACGTCAGTGATTGCAGTTACTTCTAAACCAGCAGCTGAAAGAGCTCTAACAGCAGCTTCACGTCCTGGACCAGGACCTTTTACACATACTTCAACAGATTTCATACCATGATCCATAGATGCCTTTGCAGCAGCTTCAGCAGCCATCTGAGCAGCATATGGAGTAGATTTTCTTGAACCTTTGAATCCAAGAGCACCAGCGCTTGACCAGCTAATAACGTTACCGTGTTCATCAGCAACTGTTACGATTGTATTGTTGAATGTTGAATGAACATGAGCAATACCTTTTGCTATATTCTTCTTTACACGTTTTTTACCACGTACAACTTGTTTTGCCATTTGTTCTGCCTCCTACTACTTCTTCTTTCCAGCAATTGGAGTAGCTTTACCTTTACGCGTTCTAGCGTTAGTTTTAGTTCTCTGTCCACGTACTGGAAGTCCTTTACGATGGCGAAGCCCTCTGTAGCAACCAATTTCCATTAATCTCTTAATGTTTAACTGAGTTTCTCTACGAAGGTCACCTTCAGTTTTAATATGTTCAACTTCTTTACGAATTTTTGTTTCTTCTTCTTCTGTAAGATCCTTTACTCTAACATCTTCAGAAACGCCAGCAGCTGCTAAGATTTTCTTAGCTGTTGTTGGACCAATACCATAGATATAAGTTAAAGAAACTACCACACGCTTATCGCGTGGGATATCAATACCAGCTATACGAGCCATTGTCTATTGTTCCTCCTAAAAATAATTAACCTTGTCTCTGTTTATGCTTTGGGTTTTCACAGATTACCATTACTCTACCCTTACGCTTGATAACTCTGCACTTATCGCAGATTGGTTTTACAGATGGTCTTACTTTCATCTTGTGTCTGCCTCCTTTGGGAAGATCTATTTGTGTCTAAATGTGATTCGCCCACGTGTTAAATCATATGGAGAAATTTCTACTGTTACTTTGTCCCCTGGTAAAATGCGAATGTAATTCATACGGATTTTACCAGAAACGTGAGCTAAAATAACTACTCCATTATCCAGCTGGACTTTAAACATTGCGTTTGGTAATGTTTCTACGACCGTAGCCTGGACTTCAATTACGTCATCTTTCTTCTTTGCCAAAATCGATCAACTCCTTATGTACCTTTGTCATGATTTCATAGCCATCATCGGTGATAGCTACAGTATGTTCATAATGCGCAGCTAATGAATGATCTGCAGTCTTCACTGTCCAATCGTCACTCATCACTTTAACCTCAGCTTTGCCTAAATGCGCCATAGGTTCAACTGCTATACACATACCTTTTCTTAGTTTTGGTCCTCTGCCTGGTTCACCCCAGTTAGGAATGCTAGGATCTTCATGAACCTCTGTGCCAATGCCATGTCCTGTATAGTCTCTAGGCGTTGAGCAGCCATGACTTTCAAGGTAAGTCTGAACAGCATGTGAAATGTCAGAAACTCTATTACCTGGTTTAACTTGTTCTAAACCAGCATAAAGCGACTGTTCACATACTTCCATAAGATGTTTAGCCTGGGGAGACACATTGCCAATCGCAAATGTCCACGCAGAATCTCCATGATATCCTTTCCAGCATGCACCAACATCTACAGAGATAATATCTCCATCCTTCAATACATAACCGTTAGGAATGCCATGAACGACAACATCATTTACAGACGTGCAAACAGCACCAGGAAAATTATAAAGATTTAAGAAAGATGGTGTACAACCATTCTTTCTTATAATCTTCTCACAGAAATCAGATACCTGTTCTGTTGTTAAACCCGGTTTAAGCCATTTAGCGAGTTCCTGATGAACTAAACCTACAACATGACCAGCATGTCTCATTAGGTCAATTTCACGTTCATCCTTAATTGTAATCATTATTTGGCCTCCAGATTTTTCTTGATATCTGCATAAACAGCATCCATAGACTGGTCGCCATTAACGTTAGTTAATTCGCCCTTCATTGTATAATAGTCAATAAGTGGTCTAGTCTGCTTTTCATAAGTATCAAGTCTAACCTGTACAGCTTCTTCGCTCTCATCAGGACGCTGATAGAGTTCTCCACCACACTTGTCGCATACGCCTTCAGTTTTTGGTGGATTGAAAACGACATGATAAGTGGTTCCACAATCCTTACAAGTTCTACGACCTGAAAGTCTCTTGATTAACTTTTCAGATGGCACATCAATATTGATGACAGCATCAATATCAAAGCCAAATTCTTTCGCGATACTTTCTAGTTCTCTAGCCTGAATGATAGTTCTTGGGAAACCATCAAGAATAAAACCATTCTTAAAAGAATCAATATTTTCCTCTAAGAATTCCCTTACCATTTCAACTGTATATTCATCTGGAACAAGATGCCCAAACTGAATAAAATAACTAGCAATTACCCCGAACTTTGTTTTTTCCTTTAAAGCTTTTCTAAAAAGGTCACCAGTTGAGATCTGGTACAAGCCGTACTCCTCCACTAATTTTTTAGCCTGAGTCCCTTTGCCTGCCCCAGGAGGGCCCATAAGAATAATATTCAAATTTTATTCCTCCTTCTAATTGCTACTTTCTTATATAACCATGATATTCTCTTCTTGTCAACATACTTTTTATTGCTCTTACAGTTTCTAACGCAACTCCTGTTACGATAATCAATCCTGTACCACCTAGAGACAATGCATTATTTGATGTCATCTTCCAGATTTCTGGAGCAATGATTGGAATAGATGCAATGATTGCTAGGAACAGAGATCCTACCACAGTTACACGATTTAAGACAGTTCCGATATACTTCTTTGTATCATCACCAGTACGAACACCAGGAATTGCGCCACCACTCTTCTTTAAATCTTCACTGATCTTCTTAGCGTCGATCTGTAAATTAGAATAGAAGAATGTGAATAGAATAATCATAACGATATAGAGTACAAATCCTATAGGTTTCTGATAATTCAAGATATTGTCAATCATCTGAGTTGTAGAAGTAGACTTCATGAAACTAATGATTGTTCTTGGTGCTGCTAAAACTGATGCAGCAAAGATAACTGGAATAACTGAAGAACTATTAATCTTAATTGGAAGATTAGTAGATTCTTTAGTATGCATGACTGTCTGTGTATTTGTTGCATAGATAATAGGAATTTTTCTAATTGCTCCTTCTTCAAATACAACAAACACAACAATGGCTAAATATACAAGTACGAATAAGATGTACCAAGCTAAGCTTGTTGCAGTCTTATAAGTGCTACCAAATGTAACCATTGATTTAAAAGACGAGATAAAACTATTTGGAAGGTTAGCGACGATACCAGTGAAGATCAATAGTGAAGTACCATTACCTACACCTTTAATAGTAATCTGATCGCCTAACCACATTGTGAACATAGAACCTGCAGCCATAACTATAACTACATAGACGTATGTCCAAATAGAACTGCTCGCTAAAATACTATAACCCTTATCGAATGCATATGTCAATGATCCACCTTGAATTATTGCTAATGCAAGCGTTAACACACGAGTTACTTTATCCTTTTTCTTTTTACCTGTATTACCTTCTTTATTCCACTGAGTTAATGCTGGGACAACGTCCATAGATAATAACTCAATAATAATAGAAGATGTAATATAAGGAGAAACCCCCAAAGAAAATAATGAGAATTTCTCCAATGTTCCTCCACCAAGCATATTCATAATTCCGAAAATTCCTGAAGAGGTAGCAGCGCTTGTGATTGCACTTGTATCAATATATGGAATCACAATGCCTGCTCCTAATCGGAATACGAATAGTATGCCGAGTGTAAAGACGACCTTACGACGCAACTCACCTTTTTTAAATACTTCTTTAAAAAAGTTTAGCATCTTAGATCACCTCAGTTTTTCCACCTGCAGCTTCAATTGCCTTTACAGCTGATTTTGAGAATTTGCTAGCCTTTACTGTTAAAGCAACATTTAATTCGCCTCTGCCTAAGACTTTTAAACCGTCTAATGCTTTTTTAACTAGCTTAGCTTCCATAACTGCTTCTAAGTCAACAACAGCACCGTTTTCAAACTTGTTTAAATCTTCAACGTTGATGATTGCATATTCCTTAGCATTATGATTAGTGAAGCCACGCTTTGGTAAGCGCATGAATAATGGAGTCTGTCCACCTTCAAATCCTGGTTTCTTACCTCCACCAGATCTAGCGCCCTGACCTTTCTGACCTCTACCAGATGTCTTACCATTACCAGAGCTTGTACCACGACCTACACGATTTCTGTTACGACGTGCGCCGTCATTGTATTTGAGTTCATGTAATTTCATTGTTCACACCTCCTACTTGTATTCAACTTTTACTAGGTGTCTTACTGCGTTGATCATGCCTTTGATTGTTTCTGTTTCATACTTTTCAACAGAAGCATGCATTTTATTTAATCCTAACGCTTTAAGAGTAGCCTTCTGGTTTTCTTTACCACCAATAGGGCTTTTTACAAGCGTAATCACAACTTTTTTATTTTCTGCCATTTTTACGCTCCTCCTATCCATAAATCTTTTCGACTGTGATGTCTCTTAATTCTGCTACCTGTTCAGCAGTCTTTAATGATGCTAAACCTTCGATTGTTGCTCTTACCATGTTGATTGGAGTTCTTGATCCAAGACACTTAGATAAGATATCAGAGTAACCTGCTAATTCAACTACTGCACGGACAGGTCCACCAGCGATGATACCAGTACCTTTAGCAGCTGGTCTTAAGAATACTGAACCAGACTTAAAGTTACCAGTAATTTCATGAGGGATTGTACCGTTGATGTTTGGAACTGTGATAAGGTTTCTCTTAGCAGCTTCTTCAGCTTTTCTGATTGCATCAGGTACTTCGTTAGCCTTACCTGTACCGAAACCAACACGACCTTTTCTATCACCAATTACAACTAAAGCAGCGAAACGCATCTTACGTCCACCCTTAACAACTTTAGTAACTCGGTTGATAGTAACAACTCTTGTTTCGAATTCCTTAGGAGCTCTCTGTCTTCTGTTGTTTTTTCTGTTTCTTCTAGGGTTATTGCCTCTTCTAGAGTTTTCTCTAGAATTTTCTCTAGGTTTACGTTCTTCCATTATTTGACCTCCCTCTTAGAATTTTAATCCAGCTTCTCTTGCAGCTTCTGCAAGTGCTTTTACTCTACCATGATAGATATAACCACCACGGTCGAATACTACTACATCAATATTTTTAGCAATTGCTCTCTTAGCGATTTCAGCACCAACAGCAGCAGCTGCTTCAATGTTTGAACCATTTTCTAACTTCATGTCTACAGAAGATGCTGATACAAGAGTTACACCCTTAGTGTCATCGATGATCTGTGCATGAATATGAGAGTTTGAACGGAACACATTAAGACGTGGTCTTTCTGGAGTTCCAGAAATCTTATTACGAACTCTAGCATGACGTCTTAAACGGATAACGTTGCGTGATTCATTCTTTGCCATGATTCGATTTTCCTCCTTAGTTTATAACTACTTCTTACCAGCAGTTTTACCTTCTTTTCTGATGATATGTTCATCAGAATATTTAATACCTTTACCCTTATATGGTTCAGGCTTTTTCCAAGCTCTGATTACTGAAGCGACATGTCCAACTCTTTCTTTTGAGATACCAGATACTGTGATTTCAGTAGCTGATGGACATTCAACTTTCACACCTTCTTCGATTTCAACTTCTACTGGGTGTGAATAACCAATATTCATTACTAATTTATTACCCTGCATCTGAGCTCTATAACCGATACCAACGATTTCAAGTTTCTTACTGAAACCATCTTTAACGCCTTCGATCATATTTGCAATTAAAGCTCTAGTTGTACCATGTAACTGCTTGTTTACTTTTTCTTCACTGTGTCTCTTACATTCGATTTCATTACCATTTACTTCGATAGTAATTAAATCAGAGAACTTTCTTGTAAGAGTTCCCTTAGGACCTGTAACAGTGACAGTGTTATCAGCAGCAACGTCTACGTTTACACCTTCAGGTACGATAATAATCTTTTTACCAATACGAGACATTGTTTGACCTCCTAAATAATTTTATTACCAGATATAAGCTAATACTTCTCCACCGATATTCTTAGCTCTTGCTTCTTTATCAGTCATTAGTCCTTGAGAAGTAGATAATACTACGATACCTAAACCATTTAATACTTTAGGAATTTCGTTTACTTTAGCATACTGACGTAAACCTGGTTTAGAAACTCTCTTTAAACCAGTGATAACTCTTTCGTTACCTTTATATTTTAATGTGATAACAATATTCTTATGATTTCCTTCTTCATTTACTACGAAGTCAGTAACAAAACCTTCATCCTTTAAGATGTTTGCTAAATCATTCTTTAGGTTTGAGTAAGGGATAGAAACAGTTTCATGTTTCTGCTGATTCGCATTACGAATTCTAGTTAACATATCTGCAATTGGATCTGTTGTAACCATTTATATGTCCTCCTTCCGTATGTGACTTATAAATTACCAGCTTGCCTTCTTAACACCAGGAATTTCACCTTTATAAGCTAATTCTCTGAAGCAAATACGGCATAACTTGAATTTTCTAATAACTGAATGTGGGCGTCCACAACGTTCGCATCTAGTATATTCACGAACTTTGTATTTCTGAGGACGTTGCTGTTTAACTTTCATTGATGTTTTTGCCATAATTCTGTCCTCCTAATTATTTAGCAAAAGGCATGCCAAGTTCTGTTAATAAAGCGCGACCTTCTTCGTCAGTCTTTGCAGTAGTAACAAATACGATATCCATACCTCTTAACTTTGCAACCTTATCGAAATCAATTTCAGGGAAGATTAACTGTTCTTTAACACCTAAAGTGTAGTTACCTCTTCCATCAAATGAATTCTTAGGTACTCCTCTGAAGTCTCTTACACGAGGAAGTGAAATACTTACTAACTTATCTAAGAATTCATACATTCTTTCACTACGTAAAGTGACTTTACATCCGATAGCCTGACCTTCACGTACTTTGAAACCAGCGATTGATTTCTTAGCAGTAGTAACGATTGGCTTCTGACCTGAGATTAATGTCAATTCTTCTACAGCTTCTTCTAAGAATTTAGAATTGTTGACTGCATCACCTACACCGATATTAATAACGATCTTTTCCATTTTAGGAATCTGCATTGTAGATTTATAACCGAACTTCTTCATTAAGTTCTTTGTGATTTCGTTTGTATAACGTTCCTGTAAACGGTTCATGTATTATCCTCCTTCCCCTTATTTCTTCTTATTTTCGATTACAGCACCTGTTTTCTTATTAACACGTACTTTTTTACCATCTTCAAATTTATAGCCAAGTTTTACGATTTCCTTAGCTTTTGTATCATAGTAAGCAACATTAGAAGCATCGATTGGAGCTTCTACAGTAATGATTCCGCCTTCAGGATCTGCCTGAGAAGGTTTAACATGCTTTGTTACCTTCTTGACACCTTCAACGACAACTCTATTACCTTTAATTGCAAGAATTTCGCCAGTCTTGCCTTTTTCGCTGCCTGCAATGACCTGTACTGTATCACCTACACGTAATTTCATATCTTTCGTTCCTCCTATAATACTTCAGGAGCTAATGACACGATTTTCATGAAATCAGCATCTCTTAACTCTCTAGCGACTGGGCCAAAGATACGTGTACCCTTAGGTGTATTGTCATCTTTAATGATTACGCATGCGTTATCATCGAAACGGATTACTGAACCGTTTTCACGCTGAACACCGTATCTTGTTCTAACGATAACAGCTTTAACGACTTCACCCTTCTTTACAGTTCCGCCTGGAGCCGCTTGCTTTACAGTAGCAACAACGATATCACCGATGCTACTTGTCTTTCTATTTGAACCACCAAGGTTTCTGATAACTAAAACTTCTTTAGCGCCTGTATTGTCAGCAACTTTTAATCTACTTTCGTTCTGGATCATAGTAGTGACCTCCTTTCAGACTGTATTAGATAATTTCTGCTTTCTTTACGATTTCTACTAAACGGAAACGCTTTGTTGCAGATAATGGTCTTGTTGCCATAATCTTTACTGTATCTCCAACACGTGCTTCATTATTTTCATCATGTGCATGGAATTTCTTAGATGAATTCATACGTTTACCGTATAATTTATGTTTTACATGTGTTTCAACAAGTACAGTTATAGTTTTGTCCATCTTAGTAGAGATGACTGTGCCAGTATAGACTTTTCTGTTATTTCTTTCCATAATCTCTCTCCTACTTTTCAAGTTCTCTTTCTCTAATAACTGTTTTGATCTTTGCGATTGATTTTCTTACTTCTTTGATACGAGCAGTATTTTCAAGCTGACCAGTTGCCTGCTGAAATCTTAAACTAAATAACTCTTTTTTGAATTCTTCTACTTTTACAAGTAGATCTTTTGTTTCAATACTTCTAATATCTTGTACTTTCATGAGTTACTCACCTCTTCCAATAATCTTGCATCTGACAGGTAACTTATGAGAAGCAAGTCTTAATGCTTCACGAGCAGTTGCTTCATCAATCTGACCAACTTCGAACATAACGCGGCCTTTCTTAACTACAGCTACCCACTGTTCTGGAGCACCTTTACCTGAACCCATACGTACTTCCAAAGGCTTTTTAGTCTTTGCTAAGTGTGGGAAGATTCTAATCCAAACCTTACCACCACGGTTCATATGACGGTTGATTGCAATACGGGCTGCTTCAATCTGTCTTGAAGTAATCCAAGCACCATCAAGAGCTACTAAACCATAGTCACCGAAAGCAACTGTCTTACCGCCCTTAGCCTTACCTTCATATTTAACTCTATGAGGTCTTCTATATTTTGTTCTCTTAGGCATCAACATGATTATTTATCCCCTTTCTTCTTTGCAGGAAGAATTTCTCCCTTACAAATCCAGACTTTAACTCCTAGCTTACCATAAGTAGTAGCAGCTTCTGCAGTGGCATAATCAATGTCAGCTCTGATTGTATGTAGTGGAACTACACCTTCAGAATAACCTTCGCTTCTAGCGATATCAGCACCGCCTAAACGACCTGAAACTGAAGTCTTAATACCTTTAGCACCGTTTCTCATTGCATTCTGAATAGCTCTCTTCTGAACTGTTCTGAATGAAGCACGGTTTTCAAGCTGTTCTGCGATTCTATCAGCTACTAACTGAGCGTTAGTATCAGCATTCTTAATTTCTACTACGTTGATAAATACTTTCTTATCACTGATAAGACCCATTAATTCTTTTCTTAAAGCATCAATGGCTTCTCCGTCTTTACCAATCACTACACCAGGTCTTGATGTGTGAACAAAGATATTGACGCGTTTCTTTGATCTTTCAATATCGATCTTTGCTACGTATGCTTTCTTTAACTTAGCCATTAAGAATTCACGAATCTTAACGTCTTCTAATAAGTAATTAGCAAAGTCTTTCTTATCAGCATACCATCTTGAACTCCAATCACGGTTAACACCAACACGGAATCCAACTGGACTTACTTTCTGACCCATTGTTCGTCCTCCTATCTTTCTTCAACCACACAAGTGATGTGGCATGTTCTCTTTAAAATTTGAGTTCCAGAACCTTTAGCTCTTGCGCGGAATCTCTTTAATGTTGGACCTTCGTCAACATAAATCTTTTTGATATATAACTTATCTTCGTCTGCACCTTCATTATTAACAGCGTTAGCCTTAGCAGAGTTAACAACCTTGATAATAGCAGGAGTAGCACTCTTGTTTGTGAATTCAAGAATTCCGAGTGCTTCCTTAACTGACTTACCACGGACTAAGTCAACGACTAATCTAGCTTTCTGAGGTGATACACGAATAGTTTTTGCTGTTGCTCTTGCTTCCATGTTCAAATCCTCCTATTTATTAAGCAGCCTTATCATTGGCTGTGTGGCCTTTGAATGTTCTTGTTGGAGCAAATTCTCCTAACTTATGACCAACCATATCTTCTGTTACATAAACTGGAATATGTTCTTTACCATTGTATACTGCGAAAGTATGCTCAATAAACTGAGGGAAAATAGTAGAACGTCTTGACCAAGTTTTGATAACTTCTTTTTTTCCAGCAGCATTTAATGCTTCAACCTTTTTCATCAAATGTTCATCGACGAAAGGTCCCTTTTTTAAACTTCTTGCCATGATTACTTATCCTCCTTCTTATTTAGCATTACGACGACGTACGATCAATCTGTTAGAATGTTTCTTGCTGTTTCTAGTCTTAACACCAAGAGCCTTCTTACCCCAAGGTGTAAGTGGAGCTTTACGACCGATTGAAGTTTTACCTTCACCACCACCATGAGGATGATCATTAGGGTTCATAACAGAACCACGAACAGTAGGTCTAACACCTTTCCATCTCATACGTCCAGCTTTACCGTAATTAACAAGACCATGGTCTTCGTTACCTACAGCACCAACTGTAGCACGGCACTTCTTTAAGAATTTTCTTACTTCACCAGACTGAAGTCTAACAATTACATATTTTTCTTCAGAACCAAGGATCTGAGCTGAAACACCAGCAGAACGAGCTAACTGTCCGCCCTTACCAGGATGCATTTCAATATTGTGGATAATAGTACCTTCAGGCATGTTACCCATTTCCATACAGTTACCAACTTTAACGTCAGTAGTTTCACCAGAAACAATTACAGTTCCTACTTCTAGTCCCTTAGGAGCTAGGATATATCTCTTTTCACCATCAGCGTAATTGATTAAAGCGATGTTTGCAGATCTATTTGGATCGTATTCGATAGTAGCAACCTTACCAGGTACTCCATCCTTGTTACGCTTAAAATCAATAACTCTGTATTTTCTCTTATGTCCACCACCATGATGTCTAGTAGTGATCTGACCCATATTGTTACGGCCACCCTTTTTCTTATAAGGAGCAAGTAATGACTTCTCTGGAGTAGAAGTAGTGATTTCTTCCTTAGTCAAAGCAGTCATGTTTCTACGACCGTTACTTGTAGGCTTATATGCTTTAATTGGCATGTTTAATCCTCCTATTTAAATATCTGAAATGGAGTGCATTTCAATAGTTTATAATTAGTTAATTATTCTTCTTCACCAAATAAATTGATGCTGTTGCCTTCTGCTAAAGTTACGATTGCTTTCTTTCTTCTAGCAGTCTTACCAACATAACGACCAACTCTCTTAGTCTTAGCTCTAACGTTGATTGTGTTAACGCTAGTAACCTTAACATTGAACATAGCTTCTACAGCCTGTTTGATTTCAGTCTTGTTTGATGATAAAGCAACATCGAAAGTATATTTGTTTTCTTCCTGCATTAACTTCATAGTCTTTTCAGTTAAAACAGGTTTTCTTAGTACGTCAGTAATGTGAGCCATTATTTTAGTACCTCCTCAACTGCCTTGATAGCTTTTTCAGTCATCATTAACTTAGTGCAATCCATAACGTCATAAACGTTTACGTTGCTAGCTTCGATAACTTTAACACCAGGAACGTTTCTAGCAGACAATACTAAGTTTTCTTCTAGCTTATCAACAACGATTAATGTCTTTCTTGGGTTTTCGAAGTTACCTAAGAAATTAACAACATTCTTAGTCTTGATAGTTTCGAAAGCGATAGCATCTAATGCAACTAATTCCTGATCGATTACTTTCTGTGATAATACAGATCTTAATGCAAGATTCTTGACTTTCTTGTTAATCTTGAAGTCATAGCTTCTTGGAGTAGGACCAAAGACAATTCCTCCACCGCGCCACTGTGGTGCACGGATAGAACCCTGTCTAGCACGTCCTGTACCCTTCTGTCTCCAAGGTTTCTTTCCACCGCCTGAAACTTCGTGACGATTCTTCACCTTGTGAGTACCCTGTCTTAATGAAGCTCTCTGTAGTAAGACTACATCAAAGATTGCCTGGTTATTTGGTTCGATTCCGAATACGTTTTCGTTAAGTTCTAAATCGTTTAATTTTTCACCATTCTGATTAAATAATGCAATATTCAACATTAGTTTTTCCTCCTTTCACTTCATTATTCTGCAACTGCTTCAGTAGCATAATTTACTAATTCGGCAGCTTTGTTTGTTTTTCCGTTTGCCTTGATACCAGACTTAACGACTACTAAGCCTTTCTTAGGACCAGGTACTGATCCACTAACTAGTAATACGTTCTTTTCTACATCAACTGCAACAATTTCAAGATTCTGAACTGTTCTTGTGTTTCCACCCATCTGTCCTGGAAGATTCTTACCAGGAGCAATTCTGTTTGGAGCGATTGGACCCATAGAACCTACGATTCTGTGAGCTCCTGAACCATGTCCCTTTGGACCGATGTGCTGTCCGTGTCTCTTGATAACACCCTGATAGCCTTTACCTTTACTTGTACCTGTTACGTCAACTACTTCACCAGCTACAAAGCTATCAACAGAAATTGTCTGTCCAACTTCATAACTCATCATTTCGTCAAAACGAAATTCTTTAATGAAGCGCTTAGGAGCTGTGTTTGCTTTAGCAACCACACCTTTTTCTGGCTTGTTTGCAAGCTTTTCTCTCTTGTCTTCGAAACCAACCTGGATTGCGTTGTATCCATCAGTTTCAACAGTCTTCTTCTGAAGAACTACGTTTGGAGTTGCTTCGATAACTGTTACTGGGATTAACTTACCATCAGTAGTGAAAACTTGAGTCATTCCGATCTTACGACCTAAGATTCCTTTCATGAGTTACACCTTTTACCTTTCTTATAACTTAATTTCAATATCTACACCACTTGGTACTTCTAATCTAGTTAAAACATCAACTGTTTCTGGTGTAGGGTTCACTACGTCGATTAAACGTTTGTGAGTTCTGATTTCGAACTGTTCACGAGAATCCTTATCTTTGTGAACTGATCTTAAGATCGTATAAATTTCCTTTTCTGTAGGTAATGGTACAGGACCAACTACCTGAGCACCAGACTTCTTAGCTGCAGCTACGATCTTTTCTGCAGAAGCATCTAGGATCTTGTGATCAAAAGACTTAAGTCTGATTCTGATTTTGTTGTTTGCCATGATTATTCCTCCTTGTCTATTTGTTAGACAACGCTCAATGCGAATTCCCTGAGCACTCTTCCGTTCATGACAACGGCTATCAGCGTTTCAGCAACCTCGCACATCTTCGCGTTTCACAACGGTCATATAATACCGTAATAAAACAGATAAATCAAGCCCTTTTTAAACTTTTTTTTGATTTTTTTAATAAATTTTTCATTGAATAATTCAACGCTTTTTCAATAATAAATGTATGCGCCATCATATCTATAATAGTGTTAATTTTCACAATTATTTTTTTTATGGTTGTTTTTACCGTATTTATGGATTATGAGAGTCTCATCTTATCAATATCTAAACTATTAATAGAAATGATAATAAGTTAACTATTGATTAATTCTTCTTTACTTTAAGAATCTTCATATATTTAGAAGAATAATTAATATTATGTATATTAGAAAATAGAAAAAACACATCAGGAGATGTGTTGTAAAAAAATTAAGTTTAAGTATGTATAGTAGATTCACTAATTTATAAAAAAAGCCCTCCTGAAGGAAGGCATAAAAAAGGACCTGGCAGCTTGCTATTGTCGCGTCTTCACACTATCGTCGCCGTTATGATGCTTAACTTCC
>NZ_JBHSEB010000066.1:0-7357 GCF_042651925.1 Catenibacterium sp. GCM10023432
CCACCTGTTTATTAATTTAATTTGCGGTTTTATTACTTTTTATTATGGGTAGAGTTTGCGGTTTAACAACAGGGTCAATAGAACGTCTGCCGAAATTACTGTAAAGTGATTTCACTAACGGATAGATGAATTTCCAGTCTATCGTAGCTTCCAGTGTTCTAACCAAATGATCCTGTGGTACTAGGTCGTCTAAAGTACTCATGATAAGTCCATCACGTTTAATGTTTGCACGATTAGTCATTGCCATATTTATATCCTCCAATTAAGCATCTTAATTATACCATTTTTAGGCCTTAATTGACAGGAAACGAAAAGACCGTAAGGCCACAAATTTGCTTAATTGGAGTGTGGACACTTACGGCATTAACTATATTATCACATACTATTCGATTTTAAAAGAAAAGACTGTTAACATTTAGTTTGTCAACAGTCTGATGCAATGTTAGAAATCTAACGTTGCATTTTTTTCTCCCAATATAATTATTTATCTCCCAAAAAGGGTATCGATTTGGGAGATAACTTTAAAAGAACCGATTTATCTAAAAACTGGTTCTTTTTACATAAACGACTCTACGATATAGAGTCTCTTTTCTTTCTTATTCCATAATATGATTATTTCACTATGGTCTTCATGTGATTTATACCAATAGACACAATCTGTATGAGTAGGTCGACTTATTGCAAGTACATTGATCTCATCCAGCCATTTATTGGTTGCATCTATATAGTTGCCATCATAGATGGTTTCTCCTTGATCTTTTTTCCATGAGAACATCTTTTCGATAGGTTCTTCATTCTCATATGTAAAAACATGATAACGGACGCCATCTCTATTAAAACTTGATCCAGCATCCTTACTATATACTTCAGAATAATCAGAATCTGAAGGAATAGATATATTCCAGTTCTCTTTGATTACATGATTATAGTCTTTAGAATAATTCCAATACATTACACCACTTACAATAATCATACAGGCAAATATGATAGATATAATCGTTTTCTTATTCATAGGAACATCTCCTTTAGTCTGCAAGTTCTTTTAGAGTATCTCCAGTAATTCTATATACTGTCCAATCTGACATAGGCTTGGCACCTAGAGATAAATAGAACTCAATACTAGGCTTATTCCAGTCTAGACACCACCATTCTAAACGTCCACAGCCACGTTCTACTGCAATAGAAGCGAGCTTCTTAAGAATTGCCTTACCATAACCGTTTCCATGATATTCTGGTTTTACATACAAATCTTCTAAATAAATACCAGAACGTCCTAGGAATGTAGAAAAGTTATGGAAGAATAAGGCAAAACCTATTTCTTTATTATCTACTACCGCAAAGATCACTTCTGCTTTCTGCTTATCAAATATCCATGTTTCAAGTGTGGCTTCATCTGCTACCACTTCATCTAGCATCTTTTCATAATCAGCTAATTCTTTAATGAATTGAAGAATAAGTGCTGTATCACTACGTTTCGCAAATCTGAATGTAAGAGTCTTGTTCATGGTCATTCCCTCCGTTTATCTTATTATACTAATAGGGGAGATGGTAAGGTACTTAAGTTTTCTTAAGATAGAGAAATGAATTGTTCAAAAAATTACATAACTTCTTTTATGTAATTGATCAAAAATAATGAAATGAGATAAAAATCATAAAATAAACATAAATTTTAATCAAAATAACATAAATGATTTATGTAATAATGATCAAATTAGATAAATGAATGAAAAATAACATAACTGTATGATGTTAAAACAGTAAATAAACTAAATATTAGATAAAATAAGCAAACTCATTTAGTTTAATTGATGAAATAAACTAATTATTCTACAAAATAAACAAACTCACTTGGATTAATTTGGTAAATAAACTAACTCATCATAAAAAGACTTATTTAATAATTGATATGGTCCCTTATAGAGGGATTTTTTTATGCAATAAAAAAAGAACTCCAAGGAGTTCCTTTGAAGGTTTTAGGTCTCCATATCGACCTTTTCTTCCTATCCATTAGAACATTTTGGGAAAGAAAATCAAACTAAATATTAAATGAATATCATCTGTGTTTTGTACAATAAGATACATTCTTTCTTTTAAGACTGCTTTCTTTACAAACACTTAACTGGAATATGCAAGTGAATTACTTCTACTATTACTATAATTGTTATAGTCAAAGGGAAGTGATGAGAATGAAAAGAGTATTAATGGTGTTATGTTGTAGTGTGATGGTATTAATGAATTGTCATAATGTATTTGCGTTAAGTACAAGTATTGAACTTGATGGTGGAAATAATGATCCACAGGTAGTAGAAAAAGAACCAGTGAAAACAGGTGACATGTCTAGTAAGACTATTAAGGAATTAGGTTTACTCTTAACAGGAAGCTTATTATTAGGTATTGCTGGATTCTCAATGAAGGAGGAACGTCATGAAGAAGAATAGAATCATCATAATATGTATTGCGTTATTTATAGTGCTGGCAGGATCTTTTACTGCTTATCATTTTATTCATTCTTCTCAAGAAAATACAAATGGTGTAGTGATTGATAAAGATGCCACAGAATGGAAAAAAGAACTCCCTAATCAAGGTAATCAAGGAATTAAGATACCAGGCTATGGAAACTTAAGTGTAGCTGCAGGAGAGAAGAACTGGAATATTACATTATTAAATCCAGAAGGGAATAATTGTTACTTCAAATACAATATTACTGTAGGAGAAAACAGTGATCCTATTTATACATCAGATTATATTGAACCAGGTAAAGCTATTAAATCCTTTAAGGTGAATAAAGCACTTAAGAAGGGTGATTATACTATCTATATGAATATTGAAACATATTCTATGGATGGAGAGAATACAAGAATGAATGGAGCAAGCGTTAAAGCAAACTTGCAGGCTGTATAGAAATAACAGATACCACTCTGTCTATATAGATACAATTGAATATGAATATTCCAAGGAGGAAAACGATTATGAAAAGAACTATGACAGCAGTTTGTACAACTCTCGTGACAGGTATGATGATGATCACTCCAGCTTTTGCAGCGAATACATCAACTGGACATACTGATATCTCATTATTTGTCCCTAATGATCCTATTTATACTGTGACAGTACCAGAAAAGGTGACTTTAAGTGCAACAGAACATACACAGGTTCCTGTTACTGCAAGTGATGTACAGTATATCCCAGAAGGTAAGAAGATCTCAGTTATATTAAAGAAAGGTAATGGTGTATATGGTCGTCTTTATTTAACTGGTGATAAGAATAACGGGAATAAGCCATACTTAATGACTATTATGATCAAGGGTACAGGTGATGAATTTAAGATGGGTGCTCTTGAAAAACAGATTAAGGGTATGGAACTCGCATCATTTACTGATAACGGTACCGTCAATTATGAAATGTATCCAGTATCACAGGATTATCCTGAAGAACAAGGTAAAGTAGATTCTAACCTTGCTATACAGAAGGGTGTTCATTATACTGGCTGGATTGATTATGGCATTGGATTATACGATATCAAATAAGGAGAAAACTATGAAAAAGACAATAACATGTGCATTGACTGCATTAATGGCAGTTTCTGCTTTATCACTTCCTGTTTATGCACAGGATGCATCTACTGAATTCTCATTTGTGAAAAAGAATGATCCGACTTATACAGTGTCTATTCCTTCATCACTCGCATTAAGTGAAGAAGGTACACCTATGACTATTGAAGCTAAGGATGTGGCTTATCTAGATGGTAAGAAGGTATCAGTAACTGTAGCGGGTACAAACTATTATCGCAATCAGTTAGTTTTACAAGCAAGAACATCTAAACCATCTTATACTGGTGTCATTCGTTATCAGTTGATCAGTCCTGATAATAAAGTATATGAAACTAAAGGTGATGATACAGTAACAGGTACAGAACTTGCTTCGTTTACTGAAAATGGTACTGTGACTTATACAGTAAAACCAGTACTTTATGATAAGATTAATCTAGAACCTGGATTAAAATATACAGGTACTATGAATTTTGGAATTAGTCTCACAGACTAACTTAAGGGGCGTTAACCTTCGGGTTAACGTTTTTTTTGTGTCTATACAATGTAAGGATTTTACTATTATCTATATTGTGAATATAGATGTAAGTATTGAGCATCTAATGAAGATAGAGGCTTTTATTGATAATTGTATGATATAATGAGTGGCAATCTAATGATGAAGGGAGATTAATTATGCATTATAGATTAGGAAGGGAACTTAAGGCATTATCAAAGATTTTTACTCTAGTAGGTATATTAGTGAATGTATTTCTTTTGTATCATTATCTAGAAAACGAATATTTCTTGAGGATGAAGATTTATTACACTGTTGTTTTTATATTCTTGATGATTCTTTTATGGGTATTTGGAAAGTTAATAAATGGTGTAGGAGTCATGCTTACAACTCAAGGTAAGATGTTACACGAACCAAAATTAGAAGAGCCTGAAGATGAAGATTCTATCAAAAGTACATTTCTTGCATTCTGTCATGCATTCAAGAAGAATAAAAAAGCATTTGCTTCACTCATTGTAGTATGTGTTATTCTACTTGGTGGAGGTATCTATGCAAAAGTAAATTATGATATTCAACATGCATATGATGGAATCTGGTATTTAGAAGGTAATTTAGAAGGAGACACTTTTTTTATAAATGGTGATGAAGTATACTTCTATGAAATAAATGATTATGAGAATAGAGAAGTATCATTAGTAAAATCTCAATATAAAGGAAAACTAAAAAAAGACAAAGTCGAATTCTATAGTTATTCTTATGATTATACAAGTGATAATGAGTATAAAACAAAAAGGATTGATAAGACTATTTATCTTACAAGATTAAGTAATGTTGAATTCAAGGTGGATGGTAAGACGTATAATAGAGCTTCAAAATAGAATAACTTGATCCTAAGACAAAGTTTACTTGAGTGCTTTCACCATTTCTTTTACATATGCTTCTACATATTGCGGGGCATCTTTTCCATATTTTTCAATAATCTTAATAATTGCACTACCAACGATGACACCATCTGATTGAGATGCCATCTTTTTTGCTTGTTCTGGTGTAGAAATTCCAAATCCTACCGCTACAGGTATATTTGTGACTTCACGTACTAAATCAACCATCGCACCAATATTTGTAGTAATCTCTGAACGTACACCAGTGACACCTAAAGAAGACACACAGTAAATAAAACCATTTGCTTTTTTCGCAATTATCTGGATACGCTGATGACTTGTAGGAGCAATCGTACTAATAAGATCTAGTCCATACTCTTTACAGACTATATCAAATTCTTCTTTTTCTTCAAAAGGAACATCAGGAAGAATCATTCCACTCATATTGCCTTCTACTATTTTTTGACAGAACTTCTCAATCTATAGTTATGAACAACATTTGCATAAGTCATAAAGACCATAGGAATATCTGTATTTTTTCTAACAAGGTTAACCATTTCACATATTACCTCCTTTTATCATAGAAATTTCAAAATATTTTAGAAACACCTCTAGAAAGGCGCTGTCAGAGGGGTACGGAATACATGAAGGTGGAAAATAGTATATGATAGTAGTAGGAATGAAGATGAGTAATATGAAGTTCGGAGTAAGAACACCATTATTAAAAAAATCTATTAGTGCTAGAACAACAGGAAGAGCTAAAAGATCAATTAAAAGAGCTCTTATACCTGGATATGGTAAGAAGGGCAGAGGATGGATTACGAATCCTAGAAAGGCTGCATATAATAAGATTTATAGAAAGACGACTGTAAGTTTCTGGGACTTATTTAAATAAAAAGGAGATTATTACTATGACTACTGATGATAAGCTTTTACTAGTAGGTAGGGTTTTAAAGGTATTGTTGGTGATTTTAGTATTTCCAATTCTAGTTATTTTTGAACTCGCAAAGATTCAGAAATAATTCTAAATTGATATTAAAACATGATTGGATAGTGTATCATTGAATTGAAAAGGGTGGAATGATTCCAAGAATACAATGTTTTATATCTTGTAATGTGAAGAGTAATGTGCAATCAAAATTGATAAGAGAGGGGTTATCTGAATGATTAGTTTGTTTTTTAGTTTCTTGGTTATAATGTTTAAATTCACATTCTATTTAGCATTGTTTCCGTTTTGGTTAATCTGGTGGTTTATTAAAGTAATTTTCTTTTTCATGGGTTGGCTTGATCTTTGTTTGACAAGTTTCTATGCTAGTGGAGCAATTAGAAGAAAAAGAGGATGGTAATAATGTACTATGTGATGGATGAAGGGCTTGTGAACATAGTTTTGTAAGTAATATGATAGTATTATTTTCTTTAAACTGATAAGAGAAGGGGTTATCTAAAATGTTAAGGTTATTATGTTATCTTCTGTTTTTTCCACTATGGTTAATTTGGTGGTTTATTAAAATTGTTTTCTATTTCATGGCCTGGCTTGAAGTTTGTTTGGTAAGTTTCAATGGTAAGAGAATAATTAGACGAAGAAGATGGTAAAACATTTTCTTCTGTCATTAAAATGTAAGAGTGTGCGAATGCATGCTCTTTGCTTATATTAGAGAGTGTTTGAGAAAATCATTGCTATTTGAAATATGTTCTAGTATGGTTAGGAAAAGGAGTGTATAAAGTATGAGTTATGATGTTTTAGAAGTATGTCGTCATGTGATTAATTACAGCAATGAACAGGACTATGGTATTTCAAACTTAAAGCTACAAAAAGTGCTTTATCTTATTCAGGCTTATTTTCTAATTGATAAAACAAAAAATGCATCTTGTTTTGATGATAAAATTGAAGCATGGGATTTTGGTCCAGTTATACCTTGTGCATATAATGAATATAAGCAGTATGCAAATGGAGATATTCCAACTATAGAATCATATTATTTGTTTGATACAGATAATATCTGGAATACGAAAAGAGTAAAGTATAATGATGATGTTATTCTTGATGAAGATAAGAAACGTATTGATAGAGTAATAGATAGTTTTTCAGAATATGCAGCTACTGATCTTGTTTCATTAACACATAAACAATCTCCTTGGATAAACTCTTAT
The DNA here is from genome assembly GCF_042651925.1 of Catenibacterium sp. GCM10023432. Lineage (NCBI taxonomy): Bacteria > Bacillati > Bacillota > Erysipelotrichia > Erysipelotrichales > Coprobacillaceae > Catenibacterium > Catenibacterium sp. GCM10023432. The sequence continues at coordinate 7,077 of NZ_JBHSEB010000066.1, forward strand.
GTTCCAAATCAGAATAATGAAATATCCATCGATGCAATAAAGAGATATTTTCAGAATTAATGAGTTTTGGTTTGAGTTATAGGTGAAATTAGTCAGATATTATAGAAGGGTTACTGGATGCATCTAGCAACCCTTTTTAAGTGGGAAATTCTATCTTCTACAGGCGATGGGATGAATACTAATCAAAATTTGAAAAAAGAATTGTTTGATAGTAAGCGCCAAATAATATAGTGTATAGAAATAGACCTCATCATATTAGATAATTAAAGTGTTTTTAGATA
>NZ_JBHSEB010000067.1:0-3856 GCF_042651925.1 Catenibacterium sp. GCM10023432
TATCACTTCTAGATAAAATAAAAAACTAGAATTATTACTTGATTAACTTCTAGTTCTATAATACGAAAAGCCTACTTTGAGTAGGCTTAATCAAGGAGTGTAGTATTGACAGTAAATGATTTGATTTTAGAAGAACAATTTATTTGAATATGCAAAATCTCCAGGTAATGTTTTTATGAGAAGTGCGAAATTGTAATATTTTATGCTCTTTTTAATTAAATTGTTGCTTTAGGTTAACTTATTCAAAAAAATCCCATAATAATAACTCGTAATATGCTTCCTTAATTGAAATGGGCATAACTCTTACCGTTTTGTTATTGAAGATTTCTGTATCCACAATCATTCTAAGAATCACAGAGACCATTTCTTTTCTTTTGAATGTATACTTTTCCAGTTTCTTATGAAGTAGGAAATCTGATGTTAAGCTAAATTTGATGATCTAGTAGCAACATTTTTCTTAAACTTAGCGATATTTTAAAATATGTATTATTATTGTAAATAATGTAAAGAATGAGTATAATTGAATTATAAAATGTAAGCGATTACAATTAATCAATAATTAAAAATAAGGAGGATAATTTTTATGAAAAAAATCGCAAGAGTTTTAATCGTTTTTATTCTAATACTATCTGGTAATATTCTAAATGTTCAAGCATATGATAGAGTATATTTTTCAAAAGAAATTCCAGAAAAAATGGAATCTGTCACAATTATCAGATATATCGATAATTCTCATTTTATATTGGTTGACGGTGAAATAAGCGACGATTTTGAGTTTACATATTTAGATCCTACAGGATTGACAGATTTGTATCCAACTCCTTTTAAGGGTATGACAGTAAAATATGCTGCTGATGGTTATATTACAAGAATCTTGGATGAGAACAATCGAGAAGTGGAATCTGTAAAAAATGACAATATGACTGTGCCAATAAATACTTATAGTGTTGACGATAGAAATAATAATATTCTTAAAGCATCTTGGGGTAGTAATAAAAATAGATTATATAGAAATAATTACTATAATTGCTATTTTGGATATGGTAGGGCTACAGCGTATAATCATCAACCTGGACAAAAGAATCATGTATTAGTTAAAGGAGACGTCGCTACTAGTTTAAAATATGATAATATTACTTGTGGTCTAGTTGTTAAAACTACTATACATGGGAAAACAGTTAATATGCATAAGTGGGATGCGGGTGGTTTACCTGATGCAATTGTAGATATTTGGAAGGATGGAGTTACTTATTGGGGATACGATGCGAAGAAACTTGATGATTTTGCGGTGAAGGATGTTGTTATTGAACATAAGTAAGAAGGAAAATTATGAACAAATTAAAATGCTTACTTAGTGTCACAGTTTTATTATCACTGCCTGTAGGATGCTCTGAATCATCTCATTATTATATTTCTATGACCACAACTCATGCGACGAATCAGGAATTCATATTTACCAGCAATACTTATATGTATGATTTAACTTCTAAAAAACTTAAGAAGGTTTCTTCAGAACCTTATGAAAGTCAGTACCCACTTTCTACTTATGATTATAAGAATAATAAAGTATATTATTCAGGAAGCGATAATAAAGAATATGGGAATTCATATATTAAACAATATGCTTTATCTACTCATAAAACATCTAAATTTATTGACTATGTAGATGCAATCAATGATATCAGAATACTGGATGATCATAAGATGTTTATTGTAGGACGTTTAAAAAAGGTAAAAAAGAATACCATGGTACCTTCAATCTATAATACTAAAACACATAAAATAAATTATTTAAACTGGAATCAGGATAGTTTTGCGACATGTACAAATTATAATCCAGACACCCAGGAATTAATTATACCTCATTATTCAATGTCTTTAAGTTATAAACTGACAGATGATTATAATAACGGTATTATAAAAAATGAAGTTGATTCTTATGCGCCAATTACATTCACTGTTGTGAAGAAAAACAAAACAGAAGATGTTTTTAAATTAAATCACAAACAGCTTGATAGTACTTATATTGATAAAGATTATATATACTATGTAACAGATAAACAGACATCTATTACTAACTTTGATTTGGTGAGATATGATCGTCACACAAAAGAAAAAAAGAAATTATTAGATGGAAAGTGCGGCTATTATTCCATGAATATAGTTACTGTTTTAGATAATATTATCTATTTCATAGGGCAAAGATCTGAGGTATATGAACTTGTAGAATTAGATATGAATACAAATGAACAAACAGTCATCTATCAATCAAAAACTCAAGAAGCTATTAACAATGCACAATTTTATAAGAAATAAAAAAAATATGGTTCACCAGCATGAACCATATTTTTTTTATGCACGAATTGTTTCTTGTAATGGATATTGGTTGAGTAAGTATTGTGGATCAGAGCTAATTATATGCATTTCATTCATGAAATGATGTAATAAATAGCTGAACGTATTGCCATAACATTCCTTCTTTAACTTATAGAAAGGAGTGTACTTTAATTCAACTAAGTCTTGTTCTCTTAATGACATCTCTAGTTGATGGTTTCCATCAATGACAGTATAGAGTCCATTACTCATATAGGAATCAGTAATAACGGGATAATATTTAATGCTTTTTATATTCTTTTGTGAACATTGGAATTGATTTAACAAGTAGATGTTCATATCAAAAGGAATAGGATGGTTGATTCTATTTCTATCTAGTTCATCTTCAGTCATAGATTGAATAGAAGATGTCTGATAAGCATCTGATTGAATCACATGATCAATATTAAAATAAACCTTATAGCTTCCTACATGAGGAATAGAATAGTTCATCACATAATATTCAGCATCAGTTAAAAGATCCATAGAAATAGAATTATATTGATTTTCATCCAACATACTAAAAAGATCATACCATTTGTTGATAAAATTCTGTTGATGTACAAGAGTAGTTACACTTAAATGTTTTAAGTAATTAAGAAAATCAGTTTTACGTTGATTCATATATATCACCTTTCTAAGCAATAAATCGTATTAAAGAGAATAACATGCTTATAAATGGTTTGATCAATATGGAAATATCCAGAAAACCATAACTTATATGTGACCTGTTGTTCTATATCATCCATGACTTCATCTATGTTTCTTAGATGAGGAAGGGTATAGTCATCCAGGTTACAAGGAATAGTACGTGTATGTAAGAGTTCTTTAATATGGAACGGACAATCATGCGTAATAATATAATCAACATGAAAGTTATATTGAAGTAAGTTATTGAGTGCTTCATTCCATTCTTGAGTTGTAGGTAATTCCTGCTGCCACCATGAACGATGTTCTACACGTGTTTCTATATCACATGAATAGCCACCACCAAAAGTGAAGAATGTCAATCCATCAATTGTATAAATCTGTCCTCTCATCAAATGAACTACAGACTCCTTAATAAAATGCACCTTTCCACCATGCCAGCTAGAAACAGGATAATCATCCAATAATTCAAAGTTCTCATGATTTCCATCCACAAATAATGTAGTCCATGGCTCTGAATCCAACCAGTCAGGTCAGAATAAATCTGGTAACATATCATCCCATACAGCTCCAAAATCACCACATATAATGACATAATCTTCTTTTGTAAGTATCTGTCCCTCAGGAAAATGATGAGGCTTTAATTTAGAGATATCAAAAGGACAATGTGTATCACCGGTAATATAAATCATAGACATCCTCTCTTTTGTTTTTAGTCTATCATACCAACAAAAAGTTCTTCTTAAGTCTATGTAAAATTTAAGTAAAGAAAATTGGATAATAGAAATCAAGTAAAAATTTAAAAAATATATCAATACTTTTTCATGGTTTTTAC
>NZ_JBHSEB010000068.1:0-5127 GCF_042651925.1 Catenibacterium sp. GCM10023432
AAACAAAAAATGAAAATACCAATTTGGGATAGCCCAATTGATATTTTCATCTAATTTGTCAACAATCTGAAGAGGCATCCGCCTCTTTTATTTTGCCTGGAATTGTTTTCTATAGTCTGCAGGAAAACCACCAAAATAAGCATTAAACTTCTTATAGAAGTAGTTTAAATTAGAAAAACCACTCTCCTGTGCAATAAGATAAATAGGTTTATCAGTATTGATAAGTTCTTTTCCTACTGCTTCCATACGATAATAGTTTACTAACTTCTTAAAGGTATAGCCTGTTGCTTTTTGAATAGCGCGTGAAAGATAATCAGGATTATAGCCGAACTTCTCTGCTGTTTCCATAAGAGTACAATCCCGATAATGTTGTTCTATGTATTGAATTATTTCTGTCATGTAGCCCTTATTATTTTCTTTAAATTGTTGTTCCATATTCATCTGATATCTTTGAGCCATTTTTATAAAAAGAAGTGAAAAATAGGAATCAAGAATAGATATTGCAAACAAAGAAGGATCTAAATACTCGCACAAAATCATTTCTATAAGCCACACTACATAATCATGATCATCTTCTCTATTATTAAAAATAATATAATCATTATGCTGTGCTTTCTGATCAATAATATTTGTCAGGAAAGTTACAATTGGGTTTACTGAAGAAAATTTACTAATAAATGAGTCACTAAAATAAGAGCGATCCATTTGAAAGTTGAAGATAATATCATTTTCTGTAGGCATTAAGACTGTATGCTTTGAATTAACATCTAAAAGAATCATATCCCCTGCATGAAGTATCACTTCTTTATCATTTACAATTGCATAACAATGTCCAGAATAGACATATTTCATTTCTACATAGCTTCTTGTATGTAGTGGCACAAATGAATATCTTGTCTGTTTTGAACAATAAATCGGAAAAGCAAGAACTTCATCTGTTATTATCTGCCCATCATAAAATAAAGTATGTTTTTCTTTTGTGGTTTGATATCTATCAATTGTGAATTGAACTATTTTTTCATCATCTTTATTAATATGCTTTTCAATATAGTCATCTGAATGGTTTGGGTGACTTTTATAATATTGTTCTTTTTTGGTTAGTGGAGTAATCCTACTTCTTAATTCTTCTATTTTCATTATTATCACCTATTCTAACTAGAACATCGGTTTTTGACAGTCTGCAAGTGTGTTTATGATATTTTAATCGCTTTCACAAAACATTATGATAAGCATGTAAGTTAACTTAACAAATATCAATTTTGGAGGAAAGAAAAATGGCAAAGGATTATACTTCTTTAGCTAAAAAGATTGTAGAAAATGTCGGTGGAGAAAATAATGTGATCTCACTTGTACATTGTGCAACAAGATTGAGATTTAAGCTTATTGATGAAGATAAAGTTAATATGGATGTTTTAAAACAGACTGAAGGTGTTATTACTGTAATGAAAGCAGGAGGACAGGTTCAGGTTGTTATTGGAAATAAGGTAGATACTGTCTATGATGCAGTACTTAGCTGTACAAATATTAATGCTGGTAACAGCGAAGAAATGGAAGACACAGGAAACAAAAACCTTCTTAATACTCTATTAGAGACAATTTCTGGTATCTTCTCACCAATGCTTGGTGTTATGTGTGGTGCCGGTATGTTGAAGGCATTACTTATTCTATGCACTACATTGAATATACTAACTGCTGATATGGGAACATACAAAATTCTTTATGCAGCTGCAGATAGTGTGTTTAATTTTATGCCAATTATCTTAGGTTATACAGCTGCAAAGAAGTTTAAATGTAATCCATTTATTGCGATGTCTATTGCGATGTCACTTCTTTATCCAACTATGACTGCCGCATACTCAGAAGGTACGAAATTGACATTCCTTACAATACCAGTGACTCTTGTAAGCTATGCTTCTTCTGTCATGCCAATCATTATTTCTGTATATGTTCAAAGCAAATTAGAAAAGCTATTAAAGAAGATTATTCCAGAAGTATGTAAGTTATTCTTAACACCATTATTAGAACTTTCCATTATGGTACCTGCTACTTTCTTAGTTATCGGTCCAATCATGGATAAGTTTGGTAAATTACTTGCATCAGGTTATACAGCTATTATGGGATTCAACCCTATTATTGCTGGAGGATTTGTCGGTTTGATCTGGCCTGCAGCCATTATCTTTGGGCTTCATTGGGGCTTTGTACCTATCGTCATGAATAATATCGCAACTTACGGTAGAGATACATTATTCGTTATTACTGGACCTAACAACATGGCTCAGGCTGGTGCAGCACTAGGCGTATTCTTAAAAACTAAAAATAAGAAATTAAAAGAATTATCAGGTTCTGCTGCATTCTCTGCAGTTCTTGCAGGTATTACAGAACCAGCCATTTATGGTGTTACACTACCTTACAAGAGACCATTTGCGATTGCTGCTGTATTTTCATCTATTGCCGGTATGATTGTCGCTGCTGCTGGTACTAGCTGCCCTACTTTACTTGGTACATCTATTTTAAGTCTTCCTGGATATATTGGTCCTGGTTTTGTCGGTTTTGTGATTGCTTGTGCGATTGCTTATTTTGGTTCAGCCATTTGTACTTATTTATTTGGTTTTAATGATTCTATGCTTCCACAAAACAAAGTTGAAGCAAAAGAAGAAACTACTTTAAAAGATGAAACAATCAGTTCTCCTGCTACTGGTGAGATGATTCCCTTAGAAGATGTGAATGATCCTATCTTTTCTTCAAAAGCGATGGGTGAAGGTGTTGCTTTTAAATTAACCGATGGTCATATCTACTCTCCTGTTGATGGTAAAATCATTATGGCTGCCAAGACAGGCCATGCAGTTGGATTAAAGTCTAATAACGGCGCTGAAGTACTTATTCATATTGGTATGGATACTGTAAATATGAATGGTGAAGGATTTAATGTCTTGGTCAAAGAAGGACAGAAAGTAAGTGTTGGTGATTTACTTGTTGAAGCTGATCTAGAAGCTATCGAGAAAGCTGGTTATGATAATGTAACTCCTGTCATTATTACTAATACTACTGAATATAAAGAAATTGTTCCTGCATCTTATGGTGCTAAGACTGCAAAAGAAGAAATCATTGAAGTAAGAGCTGGTAAATAATTATGTTAAACCCTATTAGAACAATCATCACTCAGGATGCTGAAGTAGATGATCAGAACTCATTAAGACATATTCTCCTTTATGCCAATGATATAGAAATACAGGGTATCGTACAGACCTCATCCATCTTTCATTGGAAAGGACAACCAGGAAAGACTGGGCCAAGTGATAAGGCTGATTATGGTCAGCCTTATCGCTGGACTGGTATAAAATGGATGCAGGACGTAATGGATGATTATGCTGTAGACTATAAACATCTTGTGACTCATGATGCCAACTACCCTTCTCCTGATCATTTAAGGAATCTTATTAAAGTCGGAAATATTGGATATCCAGGAGAAATGGATGCTTCTACACCAGGCTCAGAATTAATTAGAGAAAAAATATTAGATGATGATCCTAGACCACTTTATATTCAAGTTTGGGGTGGTACTAATACAATTGCCCGTGCTCTTTATGATATTGAGCAGGAATATAAAGATGATGAGAACTGGTTATCAATCAAAGAAAAAATAGAAAAGAAAGTTATTTTAACTGCCTGTGGTGAACAGGATAATACGTATCAGAACTATATTTCAGAAGTTTATCCAAACATTCAGTTTGTGAAATGTGTGATGATGAACAGTTATGGATACGGCTGGAATAATATGCCCGAAGGAAGCAGTAAAGAGACTCTTAGAGCTGATTTCATGAAAGAACATATTCTTAATAAGGGTGCTTTAATGAGTGGTTACGCTACCTGGGCTGATGATAAGTATTATGAAGGTGAAGAAAATAGATCACAATTTGGTTCAAACAAGAGTCTTCTTGTTGACTGGTGGGGAAAGAAATATGGTATGGGTACACATATTCCTTATGATTTCTTATCTGAAGGTGATTCCCCTACTTTCTTCTGTTTACTGCCATGGGGGTTAAGATGTCTTGAAGATTTCTCATATGGAGGATTATCTGGAAGATATATAAAAGATAATACTAAGAAGAATTCTAAGGGAATTACTTTAAATTATTGGAATCCTGTAGAAGACCTCTATATTGATAAATATACAGAATCTATGTGGTATTATGTTTCTTCTATTCAAAGAGATCTTGCAGCAAGAGCCTCTTGGTGTATCACCGATGATAAAGAAGAAGCGCCTGTACTAGCTATCCAGGAATCTCTTGACATGAAAGCTGATAAAGGTACAACTGTAGAGCTTCATATAAATAAAGAAGAACATGTACTCTATAAAACAAAGTATTATAAAGATGCTTCTAGTTATAAAGGAAATGTTTCTGTTAGTTTAGATGATTCTATCAAGATTGAAATTCCTGATGATGTAAAAACAAATGATATCCTTCATATCATTATTGAAGCAACTAACGATTATAAGCACAAGATTTCACGATTCACACAAATTATTATCAAAATCAATTAAAAAGTGAGCTGTAACATATGCGTTACAGCTCATTTTTTAGTCTATTCTTTCAAATACCATTGTTGCCTGAATCTTATCTCCTCCAAGGAATCCTTTTGATCCAGAAGATGAAGTAGAAATAGTATGTAACTTCTGACTACTCCCACGGGCAAGCCCGTGGGATTCTGATTGCCAAGTGTAGCTTGTAATCGTACATCATTTTCAGACTTTGGAGTTACAAGTGTAAATCTATTTGAACCAGAACTTTCATTACCAAGCAGTCCAGCGAGCACATTAACGGTAAATTTCTATCTTGCGATATGGAAGTATAATCAATCTCCCTGATGTTTATTTTATGCTATTTTGATTCCACTATTCAATACTTTGATTCTATTAGTCACAATTCTTTCAATTAAGGCTTCTTCCTTACTGTAACACTTTTCAAATTCTAAAATACATCTGTCTCTATCTATATTCTTAATCCTGTAATCATAGCAATTCGAAATATGCTTCCTTGAGTGAAATAGGCATAGGTGTAGCTCTTACCATTTCATTACTGAAAGGCTCAGTATCCATCATCATTCTTAGAATCTCAGATGCCATTT
>NZ_JBHSEB010000068.1:5202-5528 GCF_042651925.1 Catenibacterium sp. GCM10023432
TTGTATGCTTGCCTTTGAATCTGATATGAACTCTTCCACATCCTTAAAGTAGTCTTTATTCGCTTTATATTTATCGAATGACTCACTTCCAAGACCTGATACATGCATCATCATATGATCATTTTCATCTGTAGCACAGACAATGGCAACCTTGTGATGAGATATTCCTCTATATGCAGCCTGTTTACCTCTTTTCTTTGAGTATCTAGGCATATTTTGAGGACGTGTTCTCTTTAGGTTTATACTTTTATACTGTGTATCTATTTCAACTTCACCAGATAATTTCTGATGACCCATAATTTCAGATGCTGCATGATAAAGTTTAT
>NZ_JBHSEB010000069.1:0-41185 GCF_042651925.1 Catenibacterium sp. GCM10023432
CTTCCACATCCTTAAAGTAGTCTTTATTCGCTTTATATTTATCGAATGACTCACTTCCAAGACCTGATACTTGCATCATCATATGATCATTTTCATCTGTAGCACAGACAATGGCAACCTTGTGATGAGATATTCCTCTATATGCAGCCTGTTTACCTCTTTTTTTTGAGTATCTAGGCATATTTTGAGGACGTGTTCCCTTTAGGTTTATACTTTTATACTGTGTATCTATTTCAACTTCACCAGATAATTTCTGATGACCCATGATTTCAGATGCTGCATGATAAAGTTTATGACGCATATAGAAGCAGGTCGTCTTGCTTGTCTCCAAGACTTGAGCCTCACCCTCTAGAGGCATTTTATATAATTCCAGTTCAATGAAGTGAAGCCACTGGTCCAAAGTAAAATGAGACCAGTAGAATAAGGTGTTGGTTCTATCACTAAAAGACTTGTGACAGTCAAGACAGATATATCTCTGATGTCTGTTCTTATCTTTTCCATTCTTCTTGAAATGAACTGAACCACATATAGGGCATGCCTTATGAGATGGATCAATGTCTTCATCATCCTGTTCATATAATGATTCAATAAGTTTATTTACATAATCCTTATCCTTAGATCTTAAATAGTTTTTTACCTGGTTTTCAGTTATCATAGCACTCACCTGACCTTTTAAGATCATTTTACAACTATTCAAGAAATGATGATTTGAGTTAGGTGGCTATAAAGTAGAAAAACAGGCGTTAAGTTAAATTTAATGATCTAGTAGCAACATTTTTCATAAACTTAGCGTTATAAATTAAATAGCAGAACAGATATTAATTTATATCAATATAATACGACAATATTATACAAGTATAATAATATTGTACGAAAAGGTGGAGGTATTCAAAATGGCGAATAAGGAGTTTAGTAATACGATAAGAATATTAAGGAGTAATAATAATTTGACAATGCAGGAACTTGCAGACCAATTAGGTGTAACTAAAGGAGCAGTGAGCATGTGGGAAAATAAGGGAATTGTACCACGTGATGATATTTTGATGAAAATATCAAAAAAGTATAGAATTTCAATTGATAAATTACTTGGAAACAATCTTATGGATGTGGATGCTTCAAATGAAAAGTTATCATATATTCAAAGAAATTTGGATAGATTAGACGATGAACAATTGAAAAAGGCTGAGAATGTATTAAAAGTTGTATTTGATGATATTTTTGATGATGATGAAGGTGAAAATGATGATTTATAATAAAGAAACAAAACCTAGATTTAAAAAAATAGTTGATGAAGTTAATTTGATATTGTTGTCATCAAATAATATTCAAAGTTTTCCGTTTTCAATTACTAAAGTAATTAAAGAAAAAACAGGAATTGTTTGTAGAAACTATGAAAAAGCTGAAACATATGGAGTAGATATAAGTGCATTTGGTTCAGAAGATGCTATAATTCAGAACTTTCGTGGACGCTTCATCATTTTCTTTAATGATGCACCATATATTATGAATGAAAGAAAAAAATTTAGTTTAGGGCATGAATTTGGGCACTATATGATGAATCATGATTTAAATAATAAGAGTGATTATAGTTTATATGAAGTTGAAGCTAATTTTTTTGCTGCTCAATTGCTTATGCCAGAGCAAGTAATTAATGAATTACGTAGAAGAGGAATGCAAATAACACAAGAATATTTACAAAGATGGTTTGGAGTTTCTAAATCAGCTGCAAAAAAAAGAATAGAAACATTGAGAAAGGTAGATTATACACATCGTACGGATGAAGAAAAAGAGATGGATAATTATATAGTTTCGAAATTCCAAGATTTTATCAATAAAATAGCACCAATATCCAATTCATTTTTAGCATATGATACATATGATGAAGAAAAAATGCAAAATGAACGAGATCATTGGTATTAGAATATTATAAAAATCACATGATATAAACGATGTGATATAGGAGGTGGTTAGATATGAATGTAAAAATAAAACGTATTAAACATGTATAAAAACTGTTTAATACGTTTTCTGTGAATGTGTTAATACACAATTCTTCGACCAAATTGAGTATATCACATTCACATATGGCACATCAATGAAATTTTACTATATCAAAAGTTCAAATTATGAACTTAGGAGGATGCTTATATGAATGTGAATAGTAAAAATAAAAGACTTAATCCTTTGTTTATGAGGAATCAATTTAAAGTTGAGGGGAAGTTTGGGATTCCCCTTGTGAAAAAACAAGACATATCATTACAAGATATTTCACTTATTGCTTGTTCTGATACGCAATCAAATGCTTCGGATTTTAATAAGCAATCTGGCGTTCATTTCTTTGTTGATGATTATCGCTTTGAAAATATCTATAGAAATCCTGAAAGGTCTTTAAAAAAGTATAGCCAATACGCTTTTCTCTTGACACCAGATTTTTCAACATATGCCGAAATGAATACTTGGAGGCAAATAGAAAGTATTGCTCATAGCCGTTGGGTAGGAGCATATTGGCAAAGTCAAGGGTTGAAAGTTATCCCGACAGTTACATGGAGTACACCTAGTAGTTACGATTATTGCTTTGATGGCATAGAAAAACATTCTATTGTTGCAGTAGGTATGATTGGTTGTAAAAATAATAGATTCAATTTTATGAATGGTTACAACGAAATGTTGAAAAGGATTGAGCCTGAAAAGGTTATTTGTTTTGGAAAACCATTTGATGAAATGAAAGGGAATATTATAACTGTAGACTATTTAAAGTCAAGAAAGGTTGTGAGATAGTATGGGTGGCAGAGGAACTTTTGCAATAGGCAATAATGTGGATTATACTTATGAAACTATTGATAAAATAGAAGGTGTTAAAGTATTGAGTGGAAAGAATGGTAAGCATGGATTGCCAGAAGAATCTCATTCAAGTACTGCATATATAAAGTTAAAACCAGATGGTACATTTCATGAAATGAGAATATATGACGAAAATCATTATTTAATCAAAGAGATAGCTTATCATCCAGAACCTGCAATAAATAACGGGGACAGAAAACATAATATATTGCATGTACATGATTATTTAGAAAGAGATAATTTTAAAATTCGACCTGTCCATCTTATAACAAAAGAAGAGTATGAAAAGTACAAAAAGTTTTTTAAGGGAGTGCCTCAATATGAAAAATGGTAATGTTCAGGAATTTGTAGATCATATACATTATGGTGATGAATTGTGGTTCCTATATAATGATACAAAATATTTTCTAGAAGGGTGGATAGAAAATGATATATTAGAGTTAGTGCTCTACGAAATGAAAGAAAACGGTCGGGACTATAAGTGGAAAGGTGACAACAATAATTATCCTGTGGAAGATTTTTTATCAGATAGAATTTTTGATGGAAAGACTTTTTGGGAAATAGAAAATGATATTACGTGGGTTGATTGTTAATTCTATGCTGAAAACAACATATTAATGCTTCTTCTGCGTTTTATAGACAATAAAAAAATTGAAACAACCTCTAAGCAAGTACAATGGCTTAGGGGTTGTTTTATGCTGCATTTCTACCAATAAATTTCGACTTATTATGAAAATGTAATAATTGATAACTTATCCCGACCTATAGATTTCTATGATATAATTCATGCGTGGAACAGCCGTATACGGTAGGTGGTTATCCTTGGTCGTTATGACGAAGGTACGCAACCCTTCGTGATTCTTCTCTTAAGTTGAAAACGGAGGTGATGCCTAATGACAACGTATGAAATAATTATGATTATGTTAACATGTTTAACACCGATCATATCTTTATTGACACTTGTTGTTAGATTACTTCTTATCATTATTGATAAGAACGAAAAAAAGTAACTACCTCGCTCCTAGGAAAAGTTTGGGGTAGTTACTTACCAAAAATAAATCCAAGGACAGCCGCTTACTGGCTGTTCCTTCTTTCGTTTTTATTATAGTTTACAACAAATTTAAAGTCAATATATGTGACTATGAGTGATGCTCATAGTTTTTTTGAAAAAAATTTAACTTTTTTTGAGAAAAAAACCATCTTCTAAGTGTATAGGTAAGTAGAGGGCCAAAGGAGGTGGTGATTGTGAAATGTCCTGTATGTGGTAATGAGGATGAACACTATATCAGCTATATCAATAAGAGACCTTATTGTAGAAAGTGTATAGCGTTTGGACGTACTTATTTAGATGAATCTTATCCAATACATACGTCTCCTTTAATAATGACTGATGCGTCCTACCATCTTTCTTTTACCTTGTCGTCCCGCCAGCAGTTCATCTCTGAACAACTGATCACGAATTATGAGAATGCCACGAATTCTATTGTCCTTGCTGTATGTGGCTCTGGTAAAACAGAAATCTCTTATGCGATAATCAAGCATGTGATTGAAAAAGGGGGACGCGTATGTTTCACAATCCCTAGAAGACAATTATGTATAGAATTACATGAAAGAATTCAGAAGGATTTCCCTCACTTAACCATTGGTCTTCTATATGGGGGCTATCAAGAGAATAATGATGCCCCCTTAATCATTTGTACTACCCATCAGCTCTATCGATTTGTATCTTCTCCTTTTGATTTAATTATTATGGATGAAGCCGATGCATTTCCTTTTTATGGAGATGATGTATTGAACTCTATCTTTTATCATGCCTCTAAAAGGTATATTAAATTATCCGCTACATTACTTGAGGAAGATATTCATGATGAATGTGTCATGATCATGAATCGACGCTACCATGGTCATGATCTGCCTGTTCCTCATATTTATATCATTCCTCAATTTTTGTGGCTCATATCCTTGAAATATTGGGTTAAGAAACTGTTAGAAACGCACCTTAGAGTACTTGTTTATGTACCTAGGAAAAGTGATGCACAATACTATGCAGACTTGTTAAGGGATACATATAAAGTACAGGGTGTGAGTTCAGAGTCTCCTTATTTAAATAAATATACAAAGGATTTTAAAGAAGGATTATTAGATGTCTTAATCACCACAACGATATTAGAAAGAGGAATCACAATAGAGGATGTACAGGTGATTGTATTAGAAGCAGGAGATCGTATATTTGATGAAAGAACATTGATACAGATTGCGGGAAGAGTAGGAAGAAAAATAGGATATGAGGATGGAAGAATATTATTAATAGATAACCATTATTCAAAGGCAATGAAAGGATGTATCAAAACCATTCAATCTCTCAACAGGATGTCTGTTTGATCTGTTTATCCTCAACATCTAAAACATCTTCTTTTCATCAATTATTTTCCCATCACTGTATCTGTTCCTCCTGTTTATCTTTATTTAAGAGAATTGATATTAAGACAAACTTTCAAGGTTATCCGCTACGCATATTATATGCTTACAATGATTTCTTCCGTACCCTGCTTTTTCGTTATAAGGGACAATATGATTATGCTTTAAAGGATGCTTTCTTAGATATGTACAAAAAAGAACTACAAAGACGCTATAAGGATTATTTGATTGTTGTTGCACCAAGTGCTTCAAAAGCGAATGATGTGCGTGGTTTTGCTCCCAACCAGGCCATTGCAATGACAATTCACTCTCATGTTTTCAATGGACTCTATAAGAAAGTGAATTATAAACAAAGTGACCAGTCTTATACGCAAAGAGCAGGGATACGTGATGTGATTGGATTAAGGGGTGGATTATTTCTTAAAAATAGGAAAATACTTCTATTAGATGACGTGATGACTTCTGGAGAAACCATTAAGACTTGTCTTAAATTAATTGAAAAAGAAAAGCCCCAGAAAATCGAAATATTGATCCTCGCAATAAAAGAGAAATACCTTGTAAACTTGGGAATAATTAAACAAGCAAGGAGTATATAAAATGCTTTTGTTTTTTGCTATATGTATGATATAATGTATACGATTTTGTATTGAAAGGAGACACATCATGCCTAGTAAAAAACAAGAAATTAGAAAACAAGTTAAGAAAAAGTTAAAAAAGGAAGGAATGGAGCATCAGGAACTCGCTACAGACGCTGAAATCGTCGATTTAGGCGATCGTCGTGGAGATGATATCATTGTAGAATCATTTGATGATATCAAGACAGATGCAAAACCATTACCATTCTCTACAACACCACAGAAAGAGAAAAAAGGAATTACTGGCCGTATTAAGAGTATTTTCTCACAGGATAGTTCTATTCTACGTAAATTAGAAAAACAGGCAGATGAAATTATTGCGATAGAACCTCAGGCACAGGCAATGAGCGATGAAGAATTATGTGCTCAGACTCAGTTCTTTAAGGATCGTCTTGCAAAGGGTGAAACATTAGATGATATTTTACCAGAAGCATTTGCAGTTGTACGTGAAGCAGCTTACAGAGTACTAGGACTCAAAGCCTTCAAAGTACAGTTAATGGGTGCTATTACACTTCATAATGGCGATATTGCCGAAATGAAAACAGGTGAAGGTAAAACTTTAACATCTCTCTTCCCAGTATATTTGAATGCCTTAGATGGTAAGGGTGTTCATGTTGTTACAGTTAACGAATATTTAGCACGTCGTGACTGTGAATTAAATGGTCAGGTTTTCAAGTTCTTAGGATTGACTGTTGGTTTAAATGAAAGAGAACTAGATGCAGATGATAAGAGAAAACAGCATGCATGTGATATTACATATACTACAAATGCTGAATTAGGGTTCGATTACTTACGTGATAACATGGTGACTAACTATGAAGATAAAGTACTTCGTCCATTACATTATGCATTAGTCGATGAAGTAGACTCTATCTTAATCGATGAATCACGTACTCCATTAATTATCAGCGGTGGTAAGAAGAAGACTGCTTCTATGTATATATCTGCTGACCACTTTGCGAAGAGCTTAAAGAATGAAAAGGATTATCAGGTAGATGTTGAAAGTAAGACATGTACATTAACGCCTGATGGTATTGCGAAAGCAGAAAAGGCATTTAATGTAGAAAACCTATATGATCCAGAAAATACTGCATTAGTACACTATATCAACCAGGCACTTAAAGCAAACTATACAATGACTAAGGACATTGAATATATGATTGCAACAGAAGATGGCAGCCATGATATTAGAAATGCTTCTATTATGATTATTGACCAGTTTACTGGACGTGTTATGCCAGGTCGTGCTTATTCTGATGGTTTACATCAGGCTATTGAAGCAAAAGAAGGTGTACCAATTAAAGAAGAAACTGTTACACTTGCAACAATTACTTATCAGAACTTCTTCAGATTATTTGATAAGTTAGCTGGTATGACAGGTACTGCAAAGACTGAAGAAGAAGAATTCCGTCAGATCTATAACATGCGTGTAGTTGTTATTCCTACAAACAAGCCTGTTATTCGTGATGATAAACCAGATTTAGTATTCTCAAGCAAGAAAGCTAAATATGCAGCTATTATTAGAGAAGTAGAAATGCGCCATGCTTATGGTCAGCCAATCCTTCTTGGTACTGTAGCTGTAGAAACATCTGAAATCCTATCTAAGATGTTAAGCGAAAAAGGTATTAAGCATAATACATTAAACGCTAAGAACCATGCAAAAGAAGCAGCTATTATCGCTAAGGCTGGTGTGAAGGGTGCTGTTACAATCGCTACTAACATGGCTGGTCGTGGTACTGATATTAAGCTAGGTGAAGGTGTTGCTGAAATTGGTGGTTTAATGGTTATTGGTTCTGAGCGTCATGAATCTAGACGTATCGATAACCAGTTAAGAGGACGTTCTGGTCGTCAGGGTGACCCAGGATGTTCACAGTTCTTTGTATCATTTGAAGATGAATTGATGCAGAGATTTGCAAGTGAAAAGATTAAAGCTCTCACTGATTCATTCATGGAGGATGAAGCCATTGAATCTAAGATGATTACTAAGTCTATTGAAACTGCTCAGAAGCGTGTTGAAGGTCAGAACTTCGATATGCGTAAACAGTTGCTAGAATATGATGATATTATGCGTCAGCAGCGTGAAATTATGTATAAAGAAAGAGATGATATCATGCGTTCTAAAGACTTATCGGAAATCATCAAGGGTGAATTCTTAACAGCAATCGAACTAGATATTCCTAAGTTCACTAATAATGAAGGTAAGAAGCCAGTTGTAGATGTAGAAAAATTCTTAAGCTATGTTGGTAAGAACTACATGTTATTAAGTGAATTAGTTGCTAAGAATCCTGACGTAGCAGTGAATGATCCTCAGAAGGTGATTGATGCTGTGAGTGAAGTAGTCTTTATGAGCTATGAAAACAGATTCAATAAGGATCTTGAAGATTCAGTAAAACTTGATTATGAACGTCGTGTTCTTTTAGGTATCATTGACCATACATGGATCAACCATATTGATGCAATGCAGAAACTTAGAAATGGTATCTATTTAAGAGCTTATGCACAGCGTGATCCTCTTCAGGAATATACAGAAGAAGGTTTCTATATGTTCGAAGAGATGACAAAATCTATTTCTCAGGAAATTGCTCGTAACATTGTCCATATGGGTATCCGTCCTGGTACAGAAGCAGAAATGAACATTCCAGAAATTAAGGTTGAACTTGAATTTAAATAATGGAATTATATGAAATCAAAAACGGGCTGGAAGACGCCCGTTTATTATTAGACCAATTATATGTTTCTGCGAATATTGAAGTATTAAAAAGAGAAATAGAAGGATTAACTGTACAGACAATGGACGAACATTTCTGGGATGATCAGGAACATGCGACTAAAGTATATGCGCATCTGAATGAAATGAAGAAAGTGGCTGATACAGACGCTTCTTTAGAAGCAAGCTATGAAGAACTCATGGAAGTTTATGAATATGTTAAGGATACTGAAGATCCTGACTTTATGGCTTCTTTAGAAGAAGATTATATGATGTTCCATAAGAATTTGGATGAGTTTGAAAAGACATTATTGTTTGATCAGGAATATGATCATTCGAATGCGATTGTAGAAATTCATCCAGGTGCTGGAGGAACTGAATCTCAGGACTGGGCTGAGATGCTTATGCGTATGTATATACGTTATGGCGAAAAGAAAGGATGGAAGGTTGACGTTGATGATTATCTTGCAGGTGATGAAGCAGGATTAAAATCATGTTCTATCCGTTTTACTGGTTATAATGCGTATGGTCATTTAAGAGCAGAGAAGGGTGTTCATCGACTTGTACGTATTTCACCGTTTGATTCATCAAAGAGAAGACATACATCATTTGCGTCTGTAGAAGTTTCACCTGAATTAGATGATGATATTGAGATTACGATTGATCCAAAGGATCTACGTATTGATACATATCGTGCATCCGGTGCTGGAGGACAGCATATTAATAAAACTGATTCAGCAGTCCGTATTACTCATATTCCTACTAATACAGTTGTTTCTTGTCAGTCACAACGTTCTCAGTTACAGAACAGAGAACAGGCTATGTTGATGTTGAAGAGTAAATTGTATTTATTAATGCAGGAAGAGCATGCTGAAAAACTATCTGAAATTCAAGGTGAAAAGAAGAATATTGAATGGGGATCACAGATCCGTTCTTATGTTCTTCATCCTTATTCTATGGTCAAAGATAACCGTTCAGGTTATGAATCAAATGATCCAAAGAAAATATTAGATGGTGAGCTTGATGATCTTATTTATGCTTATTTAAGATCTCAAGTAAAGGAGAAAAGAAATGAGTAAAATGCATTCTGCAAAGAAATTAGTGATTGATTTTATTTTAGTGATGTTAGGGAATGCCATTATGGCTCTTGGTACTGCCGGTTTTGCGGTACCTGCTAAGATTATCCTTGGTGGAGCATCAGGTCTTGCCCTTTCATTCCAGCATTATGTGTTCTATGTTCATTTATCAACACTTGTACTTGGAATCAACGTTATTGCATTTATTGCTGGATATTTCTTATTAGGAAAGAAGTTTGCGGTGGGAACACTTGTTTCTACATTCGCATTCCCATTCTTCCTTGCTATATTTGAAAAGAGTTACTATTTAACACATTTGACTAAGGATACTTTACTTGCAGCTGTTTATGCAGGATTCCTTATTGGTGTTGGATTAGGACTCGTATTAAGACTTGGATATAGTACAGGTGGTATGGATATTCCACCATTACTTATCAATAAATATACAGGGCTTGCATTAGGATTATTAATTAATATCTTTGATATTATTATCTTAATTATTCAGATTCCATTCTCTGATATTGAAGAAATCCTCTATGGTATTATTACTGTTGTTATTTCTACATATATTATTGACAAGATGATGTTACTTGGACAAAATAACATCCAGGTCATCGTTGTTTCAGAAAAATATGAAGAAATTGCAGAATCTTTAATGAAAGACGTAGATCGAGGATGTACTTTATTGAATATCACAACAGGATTTATGAAAAATGATTCTAAAGCAGTCATGGTTGTCTTGAATCGTCGTGAATATGCGGCTTTCCATGATATTGTTCAAAATATGGATCCAGAAGCTTTTGAAATCACAAGCGAAGTACATAGTGTCAATGGTAGAGGATTCACATTACCGAATGTTAACTTAGAGAGATGGTCTTCTAAAGAAAATTAAAAATAAAGCATGTATTATAATGAGTATGTGTTATAATGGGGAAACAAAGGAGTGTGATGATATGCAAGAAATGATTAAACTTGAAAACGTAACAAAAGTATATAAAACTGGCGTACGTGCAGTAAATGATATCTCACTTACAATCGATGCCGGCGAATTCGTTTATGTCATCGGACCTACTGGTGCTGGTAAATCAACATTTATCAAGCTCCTCTATCGTGAAGAAAAAGCTACAAGAGGTAAAGTTTTTGTGGATGGTACCGATGTGTCTCGTATTAAGAACTCTAAAGTCCCATTTTTCAGACGTAAAATTGGAGTTGTATTCCAAAACTATCGTCTTCTGCCAAAAAAGACAGTATTTGAAAATGTCGCCTTTGCGCTAGAAGTAACTAATACACCAAAAGCTGAAATTAGAAAAAAGGTTCGTAATGTACTAGAACTTGTAGGTCTAGAAAACAAAGCGAATTCGTTCCCGCATGAATTATCAGGTGGGCAGCAGCAGCGTGTAGCGATTGCGCGTGCTATTGTCAATCAGCCTAAGGTTTTAATTGCGGATGAACCAACAGGTAACCTAGATCCTGATACATCTCAGGAAATCATTGAATTGTTGGAAAGAATCAATGATGTCCGTCAAACAACTGTACTTGTTGTTACACATGACCGTGAAATTGTTCAGAGAAATAAGAAGAGAACTATTCTTATTGAAGATGGTTGTGTCACAACAGATACAAGTTTAGGAGGTTATCAGTCATGGAATTCGTAGAAGAATTGAAAGCAATGCCTAAGCATTGTAAAACTGCTTTCCAGAATATCTGGAGAAACGGTGTGATGTCTATTTCATCTATTTTTGCAGTTACGATTACGTTGATTTTGATTGGTGTTGTATCAGTCATTGCTATCAATGTGAATCATATGACTGTTAATATTGAAAA
This sequence comes from Catenibacterium sp. GCM10023432, assembly GCF_042651925.1. NCBI lineage: Bacteria > Bacillati > Bacillota > Erysipelotrichia > Erysipelotrichales > Coprobacillaceae > Catenibacterium > Catenibacterium sp. GCM10023432. The sequence continues at coordinate 11,502 of NZ_JBHSEB010000069.1, forward strand.
TAGCTTGAATATTTATGTGAAGGTAGACCGTGGTGCTACTGATGAACAAAGTAAAGCTGTTGGTGATGAAATCAATAAATTAACTGGTATCAAGAAGGTTAATTATTCTAGTAAAGATAAAGAATTAGACAAATTAATTGCAACTCAGGATAAAAGTTCAAAACAGTTATTTGAAAACTATCGTAGTGATAATCCTCTTGGTGATGCATATATTGTAGAAGTCAAGAATGCGAAGAATCTTGATAAGGTTGCGAAAAAGATTGGGGATATCCCTTATGTAAAAGAAGTCACTTATGGTGGTTCTTCTACAAATAAATTAGTAGATATCCTTGAATCAGTACGTAATGGTGGGGCTATCTTTGTGGTTGCCTTAATCGTAGTAGCACTCTTTATGATTGCAAATACAATTAAAATCACTATTACATCTCGTTCAACTGAAATTTCAATCATGAGAATGGTTGGTGCTTCTAACTGGTATATCCGTATTCCATTTATGTTAGAAGGTATCTTTATTGGACTTATTGGTTCTATTGTGCCTTTAATTATCCTTGCTTATGGTTATAAGTTTGCCTATGTGACAATGACATCATTGATGTCTTCTAACTTGATCACATTTGTACCACCTTATCCACTTGTATGGGAATTAGGTGCATTCTTAGCACTACTTGGTGCTGTTGTAGGATTAATTGGTTCATTCTTCTCAGTACGTAAATTCTTGAAATTATAACTGCACATATGTGCAGTTTTTTTGTAGAATAAGAGTGAGGTGATAATCATGAAGGAAAGAGATCTCAAAGAGAAATGTTATATGGAAGCGCTAGATGGTTCTATATCAAATGTAAAGGTTGTATTGAATCATATGAAAAAGATTGATTTACAAGAAGGCATACTCGAAGAAGCTGTTTTAAATAAGGATCGTATGCGTACAATATTGCATCTAGAACTTGCCTTGGCAGATTATTGTATTCTATTAAGAAAGATGAAAGAAAATCAGTTTATTAATTATCTTCCTGCTATGAGTAAGGATATTAATGCATTAATTCATTGTAACCGCTTTGAGTATCATGATCATGTGATTATCGTTTATTCACAAAGAGGAGAAGAAGATATTGATATAGAACATCTGATTTCTTTTGGTGAAGACCTCTTAGAAAGTTATGGTAATTGATATTTTTTAAATCATGCTTATTGAATTTCAAAGTGGATAATGCTATTATCTTTGGAGTATACGGAGGATGAAAAGTTATGAAAAAAAGACCTATTGTTTTATGTATTATGGATGGTTACGGATTAACTGATAGAGTTGATGGTAACGCAGTAAAACTTGCTAATACACCTAATCTTGATGATTTAATGGCAATGTATCCTACTACAACTATTAAAGCTTGTGGTAACGCTGTTGGTTTACCTGAAGGACAGATGGGTAACTCAGAAGTTGGTCATATGAATATTGGTGCAGGACGTACTGTTTATCAGTCACTTACTTTAATCAATAAGGCAATTGATGAAGGTACTTTCTTCACAAATGAAAAATTTGTAGAAGCAGTAGAAAATGCTAAGAAGAATGATTCTAAGTTACATATCTGGGGATTATTATCTAGCGGAGGAGTTCACTCTTCAAATGAACATATCTATGCATTATTAAAGCTTGCTAAAGATGCTGGTTTAACTAAGGTTTATGTACATGCATTCCTAGATGGACGTGACGTAGCACCTGATTCAGCTGTAGATTTCATTGGAGAACTTGCTGAAGAAATAAAGAAGATCGGTGTGGGTGAAATCGCATCTATCTCAGGTCGTTACTATGCAATGGACCGTGATAAGAGATTTGACCGTGTTAACTTAGCTTATGAAGCAATTGTTGATCATAAGGGAAACAGCTTCACTGATCCAGTACAGTTTGTAAAAGATTCTTATGCTGAAGAAGTATTTGATGAATTCGTTGTACCAGGATACAACTCAGCTGTAGATGGCGCTGTTGAAGATAACGATTCAATCATCTTCGCTAACTTCCGTCCAGACAGAGCAATCCAGCTTGCTACTGTTATGACAAACCCTGATTTCTATGCTGATAAAGGATATACACCTGCTACAAAGAGAAATGGTATTTACTTTGTATGTATGATGAAATATGCTGATTCAGTAAATGGTCATATAGCATTCGTTTTACCAGAATTAACTAATACATTTGGTGATTATATATCAGCTCAGGGATTAAAGCAGTTGAGAATTGCTGAAACTGAAAAGTATGCCCATGTAACATTCTTCTTTGATGGCGGAGAAGATAAGGAAATCGAAGGTGCTAAGCGTGACTTGATCAACTCACCTAAGGTTGCTACTTATGATTTACAGCCAGAAATGAGTGCTTACCTTGTAAAAGATAAGTTAATCGAAGAATTAGATTCTGGTGAATTCGATGTTGTTATTGTTAACTTCGCAAACTGCGACATGGTTGGTCATACAGGTGTCATTCCTGCAGCTATCAAGGCAGTTGAAGTTGTTGATGACTGTGTTGGTGAAGTATATGAAAAGGTTGCTGAACTTGGTGGTACTATGTTAATCACTGCTGACCATGGTAACGCAGAAAGACTTCTTGATGAAGAAGGTAACCCATTCACAGCACATACTACAAATGATGTACCTTTAATCGTAACAAATTCTCACCTTGAATTAAAAGAAGGCGGAAAACTTGGAGACTTAGCTCCAACTATGTTACAGCTTCTAGGACTTGCTATCCCAGAAGAAATGGATGGTACAAGCCTTATTAAATAATTGAACTATTAAAGCGAGACATCTTAGTTTCGCTTTTTTTGTATTTGTGTTAATATAGTCGAAAAGGAGAAATCAAAATGAAGAAATTACTCATTTTATGCCTTTCTTTTATGCTTTTAGGCTGTAGTACATCTTCAGTTAAAAAAAAGAGTGTAAAAGGTATTAAAGAGATACAATATGCAGAATTAAAGAAAGTGATGGAAGAAGATGTTTCTTTCATACTTTATCTTGGTCGTCCTGATTGTGGAGACTGTCAGGCTTTTGAACCCATCCTTGAAGACTATCTTAATAATCATCCTAATGAAGGTGTTTATTATTTAAATATCAAAGCATATCGTGATGCGTCATTAAAAGAAGATGCCACAAAAGAAGAGAAAGAGTTCTATAAGAATCTTTATAAGACATTTGATTTTAATTGGACACCAACACTAGAAGTTATTTCACAAGGACAGGTACAGAAAAAATATCAGTATCTTGATGAAGACTATTATTCTATCAAGGATCGTAGTAAACAGATTAAAAAGAAAAAAGAATTCATTAAAGAATTCAAAGTATTTATGAATAATTATTTTAAGGAGTAGTAAACTATGAAATGTCCACACTGTCATAAAGATATCAGACCCACAGATCATTTCTGTCCTCATTGTGGTTATGATTTAAGAAGAAATCCACCCAGAAGTACTTCTATTCTAGGTCGTATGATGAAAGGTTATCTTGTTATCATGTTACTTACAGTTGCACTTCCTATGGCTATTATATTCTATAGTCAGTTCTTTACAGGAAAGTCAATTACATCTAATTTCCAGCAGTCAAATCTCTATGAATTAGGTGAATTAAAGAAAACAGAAGGAGAAGAAGTCTATCACTTTGATTCTTCTAAAGCGTTTAAAAAGAAGTTTTCAAATGCTGAAACATTCATCAAGCCGGCTGAGTCTTATAAGAAATCATTAGAAAAACAATATGGTCAAACTTTTACTGCAACTTATGATTATACTGTTTATTCGAATAATGATCTCTATACGACTATTACTTGCAAGGCTCGTATAGATGACAATACAAAGATTGTATTGAAACGTACATACAATCGTTCTAAGACTGACACAATCAAGACAACAATCACAAAAGATAATTGTGAAAACTTCAACGATCTGTTGCAAGTTGAAAATAAAGAATTGATTATTACAGTCATTGATCAGCCTACATACAATAAGCTGATGAAAGCTTTCAATGGTAAAAAAGAAGAATTTGAAACAAATAAAAAATTCCTAGGTCACTATGGGTTAGGTGCTTATATCAATGATAGTCAAGTATCTCTAGTCGTTTACCCGGGAAATAAATACCAATCACAATTTAAAGCACAGACAGAAGGAAATCATTCTCTTGCTCGCTAACGAGTATTCCTCAGGGAAGTATGCAAAACGCATGCTTCCTTTTTTCATGCCAATTCCAGTCAAATAGACTGTTTTATATAGATTCTCTCATGACATAGCAATATATGTCTTTTTTTATTTGTGGAAAGGAAATGAAGATGAAGATTTTAAAAAGAATAAGTGCAGCAATATTATCTCTATTGATGATAGTTGGAATCACTACACAAAGTATGAATATCGTCAATGCAGCATCATATCAAATGCAGTATTATGGAAAGACAACAGCCTATGGCAGTACAGTGGGGAGCTTTGCGATTGATGGAAGAAGAGCCTGGTGCCTAGAACACAATAAGACTACACCACCATCTCAAACGATGTCTGGTGACTTTTATACAAGTGCAGAACCAAAATATGCAAATATTCGTAAAATTATGTATTATGGATGGTTTGGTTATCAGATGTGGGAAGGCATGAATGGTCTTACAGATGCACAGAAGAATGTTATTATGTCAAAAGCATTGTCTCATGCTTATTCAGGAACATCACTTAATAAAGGAAAGGTGACTGAGTTTTATAATTATGCCACTGCGCAGGCTGATCCATTAAATCAGAATAACCTGATGTTCAGTAAGAATGATTTATATACTTATTATGATAAGAACGCAAAGGTTCAAAAATCTGAATCAGTAAAACTAAATGGTCCAAGTGGATATCATTTCACACTTAATACTGGGACAAAGAGCGTTTTAGTCATCAATGAATCAAGAAATCAATCAGGCGAAACAGTTGATATCTATGGTGGTGATACAATTCATTTAGAAGCGGATGCTTCATATACAGGTACAATCCAGTCTGGCAAGAAATCAGGTGGATTCACTTTTGCACCATTAATTGTTTCTAATGGAAAGAGTGAAAATCAACGTATTGGTACATGGTATGCCATTGCTCCAGTTCAGTCTACTTATTTAAATGCAACATTTCATGCAGTAATTGGCAGTTTAAAACTTAGAAAGACAGACATGGGTGGAAAACTTTTAGATGGTGCTATCTTTCATGTGTCAGGTCATGATTATGAGAAAGACGTAACAGTCACAAAGGGTGAAATAGTGCTCAATAATTTGCTTATTGGTGATTATACAGTGACTGAAAAAGGTGCACCTCATGGTTATTTACTCAATACTTCAACATACAGTACAACAATCAAAGCAGGTGAAACATCAGTGATTACAATTACTGATGAATCCCCTACAGGACAAATTACAATTAAGAAGTCAGATACAACAGGTATCGTACAAGGAGAAGCGTCATTAGAAGGAGCAGAATATACTGTTTATGATTTAAATAAGAAAGAAGTCGGAAAAATCATTACTAATCAAGAAGGTGATGGTCGTTTGGATAATCTTCCACTAGGTACTTATACAGTTAAAGAAACAAAAGCACCTGTTGGTTATAATTTAGATTGGAATACTTATACAGTGGATTTAACATACAAGGACCAGACATCTTCTATTATTCTAGGGCATGTCAATTCTAAGGATATGGCAAAGATAGGAAGTATTGAAATAGTAAAGACAGATACAGATTCAAAGCCATTAAAAGGTGGAGAGTTTGGAATCTATGCGAATGCTGATATGTATATAGGTGCTACACTTTATAAGAAGGGGCAGCTTGTTATGTCTATCAAGACAGATGAGAATGGTATTGCGTCATCTGATATACTTCCTTATGGTTCATATTATGTAAAAGAGTTAAAGGCACCAAGCACAGAAGATGGAAACAAAGAGAACTTTGTATTATCTGATGAAACACAGCATGTCAAGATTACTGGTTATAGTAGTGCACGTATGCTGATTGTGGCAACACCTGTTGCTTTTATTGATAAGAAAGTATATGTGACTAAGACAGATGTCACAGGTTCAAAAGAAATCAAAGGGGCTCAGCTTCAGGTAACTGATTTAAATGGAGAAATCATGGATTCTTGGGTTTCTGATGGACAGCCTCACTCTATTAAAGGATTAATCGAAGGACATGATTATATTCTTACTGAAACAAGTGCACCTGATGGCTATGTTAAAGCGCAATCTATAAAGTTTACTGTTTCTAAAGAGAAGAAGGATGAAACAATTGTTATGAAAGATACACAAGTAAAAGTATCAAAGACAGATGTTTCAGGTAAAAAAGAATTAGAAGGTGCAAAGCTTGAAGTAAGAAATGAATTCAATCAAGTGGTCGATTCTTGGACTTCCACAAAAGATTCTCATTTTGTCAATGGTTTAGAAGAAGGCAAGACTTATACTTTAATTGAAACAACTGCACCTGATGGATATATCAAAGCGGAATCAATCACATTTACTCTCACTCATAAGGAAAACATAAATGTGACAATGAAGGATGCTCAGATGAAAGTTTCTAAAGTTGATGAAGAGACAGGTGAAGATGTATCGGGTGCAGAGTTCTCTATTTTTGATAAGCAAGGAAATCTAGTGGATCAATGGATCACAGATGGCTCACTTCATGCAGTAAATCATCTAGAAGTAAGAAAAGAATATAGTCTTAAAGAAACTAAAACACCTAAAGGCTTTTTAACAATCTCGAATCAGACATTTATTGCATCAAGTGAAGATGTAACTCTAGAAATTAAAGAACAGCCAAGACTAATTAACATCCAGGTGAATAAATTAGATGCGAAGACAAAACAGCTTATTAAAGACAAAAACTTTGAATTCACATTATATACTGATCCTGAATGTACAAAGAGTCTCACCTCTATTTCTTCTCATGATGGTATCGCTACATTCAAGTCTTTAAGATTTGGAACTTATTATATCAAGGAAACAAAAGCTCCTCTTGGCTACTATCTATCTCAGGAAGTCAAGAAGGTTGTTTTAGATGAAAATGTAGAAGGAGATACTTATACATTTGATTATATGAATACACCGATAGAAATCATTCATACAGGCGATTCAACGCAGATGATGATAATTGTAATTCTATGTATTTTATCTTTGATTTCTATTGTATTACTTCTTAGAAAGAAGAAAATTGAATAGTTCATTTAGGCTGGAGAGTTTTCTCCAGTCTTTTTCTATTAATATGACTTTTTTTTATTGAGCCCTTCCTATATAATGGGGAAATAAGGAGGGACATTGCTATGAAAATGGTATTTTGTGATATAGATGGTACGCTTTATCGTGATAACAAACAAATATCACCATTAAATAAAGAAGCTCTGATGCGTTTTCGTGATACAGGTGGCAAGGTTGTCTATTGTACAGGACGTCATATTCTAGAAATGGGAATGATTCTTGAAAAAGATTGTTATCCTTTTGACTATCTAGTATTAAACAATGGTGGGGCTATACTAGACGGCAATAAGGATACTCTTTATGAAAAACATATAGAAGCATCAGTTGGACTCGATATTCTACAATGGGGCGTAGATGCGAACATGTTTGTCCATATGTGTGATGGAAAGAAGAGTTATGGCTGTTTTAATCATCAATCCTTTGCACATAGTGACCAGGGAGATATACCTATTCCTGATGACTATATGACTCTAATGAAGAAAAGTCCTTCATTCCAGATTATCAGTTTGAATCAGGAAAATATGCAGACAGACCAAATTGATATGATTAAGAAGAGAATTGAAGAAAAGTATGGCAGCTATGTAGAGTGTCATCCTAATCTTCATTTTCTAGATGTTGTTCCTAACAACTGTTCAAAAGGAACAGGTGTGAACTATCTAAAAGAAAACACAAATGCGACAACTTATACGATAGGTGATTCATGGAATGATTTATCGATGATTGAAGCAGGAGATCATGGCTGCACATTTGATTATGCACATGATGATATTCAAAAAAAGGCTGATCATGTCTATAGTTATGTCTATGAAATGATCGATGATATACTAGGGGGTAAAATATAATGAGCTGGAGAAATAACTTGAGAGATGTAGAACCTTATGTTGCTGGGGAGCAGCCTAAGATGTCTAATCTTATCAAACTAAATACAAATGAAAATCCATATGAACCAGGAGAAAAGGTTAAAGAAGCTATTCAAACTTTTGATCCATTTAAACTAAGACTTTATCCTGATGCCGATGCATCAAAGCTTAAACATTTAATTGCGGAATATCATGGTTTAGATGATAAACAGGTATTTATTGGAAACGGAAGTGATGAGGTTCTTGCCTTAACATTCTTAACATGTTTCAATGGAAAAGATCCACTTCTATTCCCAGATATTACTTATTCTTTCTATCCTGTTTACTGTGAATTATTTAATATTGACTATAAAACAATGCCGTTAGATGATGCATTTAAGATTAAGAAAGAAGATTATTTCACAAAAAATGGTGGCATCATCTTCCCTAATCCCAATGCACCTACAGGTGAACTTATGTCTGTAGAAGACATTGATGAGATCATCAGTCATAATCCTGATAGTGTTGTTGTGATTGATGAAGCTTATATTGATTTTGGTGGAAAAACAGTACTTCCACTATTAAAGAAGTATGATAACTTACTTGTGATTCATACATTCTCTAAATTCCGTTCACTTGCAGGAAGCAGACTGGGTGTTGCGTTAGGTAATGAAGAATTGATTTCACATTTATATGATGTGAAGAATTCATTCAACTCTTATCCAATTGATGCACTTGCACAGGTTATCGGTGAAGCATCTATACAAGACAGTGATGTCATCAAAGAACATGCGAAAAAGATTGTGGCAACACGTGAACGTACAAAGAAGTCCCTTAAAGAAATGGGATTCACAATGACAGACAGCTATTCTAACTTCATCTTTATTCATCATGATGATTTTGATGCAGAATATATCTTTAAAGAGTTAAGAAAGAAACATATTATTGTAAGATATTTCAATGCACCACGTATTAATCAGTATTTACGTGTGACTATCGGAAATGATGAAGAGATGGATGCATTCTTAGATGCTGTTAAAGAAATTATTCAAGCATCATAAAAGCATAAGGAAACAATTAATGATATGATAAATACAGATAACGTACTTCTATTTGATCTTGATGGTACAGTACTCAATACCGATGAATTGATTTTTGAATCATTCAGACATACATTTAAGCAGTTTCTTCCTGAATATACTTTATCAGAAGAAGAATTACTTTCTTTTTTAGGGCCTCCTTTAAGAGAATCATTTGCGCGTTATCTTTCCGGTCACCAGGTAGATGAAGCAGTAGAGGTCTATCGTGCTTATAATCGTGAGAAGCATAATGATTATGTTACTCTTTATCCTCATGAAACAGAAGTATTAAAAAAGCTTCATGAAGAGGGTATAAAGATGGCTATTGTCACTACAAAATACAAGGATGCAGCTGTCTATGGATTAAAGTGTGCAGATTTAGATCAATATTTTGATGTAGTGATAGGAAGTGATGAAGTCACTCATGGTAAACCTCATCCAGAAGCATTACGCGTTGCCTTGTCTCATCTTAATGCGACAAAAGGCTATATGATTGGTGATAATGTGACAGATATTCAAGCAGGTAAAAATGCAGGTATTGGGACAATAGGTGTGACCTGGTCACTTAAAGGAACTCAGTTCCTCCTAGAAGAACATCCAGATTATATGATGGAGTCTTATGATGATTTATACCAATATCTAGAAAGGATGTAGATTATGAAAGATATCATTATTATTGGTGGTGGACCAGCTGGTTTAACTGCCGCTTTATATGCAAGTCGTGCCGGAGCAGATGTGATGGTTATTGAATCAGGGGCACCTGGTGGTAAATTAAACTTAACAGCGCATATAGAAAACTATCCTGGCATAAAAGAGATGATGGGCCCACAATTAGCCTATGATATGTATGAACAGGCTCTTAACTTCGGTGCTGAATTAAAGATGACAGAAGTGAAATCTATTGTAGATGAAGGTGACTATAAGAAGGTTATTACATCTAAAGAAGAACTAGAAGCACGTGCTGTCATTATTGCGACAGGGACTAAAGAACGTAAGATGGGGCTCGACTTAGAAGATGAAATGACAGGTAGAGGTATTTCTTATTGTGCTGTTTGTGATGGGCCTTTCTTTAGAGGTAAAGAGGTTGCTGTTATTGGTGGTGGTAATAGCGCTATTGAAGAATCACTTTATTTGGCAGGTATTACAGAAAAAGTTCATATTATCATGAGACGTGATGTATTCCGTGCAGATGATTATTTGGTGAAAAAAGCACTCAATAATGAAAGGATTGAATTCCACTTTAAAAAGAAGCCTCATGCATTGATTGTTGAAGAGGATACATTAAAGGGCTTAGAACTAGAAGATAGTGTAACAAAAGAAGTAGAACCACTTTATGTACAGGGCATTTTCCCATTTATTGGCTTAGATCCTGTTACTGATTTTGTGAAGGATTTAGGTATTACAAATGAACAGGGTTATATTGATGTTGATGAACATATGGAAACATCTATTCAAGGTTTATTTGCGATTGGTGATGTAAGAACTAAGACATTAAGACAAGTTGTCACAGCTGCAAATGATGGTGCGATTGCTGGACAATATGCTGCCAAACTTGTAGAAGAGAACTAATAATAGTTCTCTTTTTGAATGCTTTATACACACATTGATGTATGTTATAATAACCTTGTTATCAAGGAGGAAGGTCTATGTCAAATGTAGAAGTTGTATTAGTTTCTGGTATGTCTGGTGCAGGTAAATCTACCGCTATGGCTGTTTTTGAAAATATGGGATATTACTGCATCGATAATTATCCAGTTGCTTTATTAGAAGAGTTTGGAGATTATTTATTCAATGAAACATTAGGTAGTAAGATTGCAATGGGTATTTCATTAGGGGATGCTTTGCAGGCAATTCGTGAACTATCTAATATGGATTGGATCAAGCTGACTATTGTATTTTTAGATTGTGATAATTCAGAAATCTTGAAGCGTTATAAGCAGACAAGACGTTCTCATCCAATGATGATTATGAATAAAGCTAACACACTTTATGATTCTATTGAACTAGAACGTCATGAATTTGAACAGATTAAAACACAGGCTGATTTAGTCATTGATACGACTTTATTAAAGCGTACGGCTTTGCAGGATAGACTAGAAGCATCTTTTTATCATGAAACAGGAGAAACATTCCGTGTCTCTTTTGTCTCATTTGGATATAAGTTTGGTATTCCAAAGGATGCAGATCTACTTCTTGATGTAAGATTCCTACCTAATCCTTTTTATGTGCCTGAACTTAGAAATAAGACAGGAAATGATAAGGAAGTCTATGACTATGTCATGGAAAAGCCAGAAACTCAGGAATTTGTAGAAAAGACTCTGGCTTATTATGATTATTTATTGAAAGAATATGAAAAAGAAGGAAAGATGCAATTGATAGTTGGTATTGGCTGTACAGGTGGTCAGCACCGTTCTGTTACTCTTACAAATTTCCTTGCGAACCATTACAAGAAATATTACAAAGTATATAAGTGGCATCGTGATGCTGACCATTAGAGGATGTGAAAAGAAATGTTGTCGTTTTCAAGAAAAGTAAAGGAAGAGATCGTTTTTAATGATTTTGATCATGACTGCTCTAAAGCGATTCTTTGTGCTTTATTAAAAACCAATGGAACCCTTATGTTAGGACAGGGACTCTCTCTCTTGATCCGTACAGAAAACGCAAAAATAGCGTCAAAGATGCATAAACTTCTTAAAGAACTTTATGCACCTTCAATAGAATTTAAAGTTAAAAAGATGATGAAACTTAAGAAGAATAATATCTATCTTCTTAAGGTCTCAAAAGCAAGAGAAATACTTGAAGATCTTCATTTATTAGAAGGTTTAGGTTTCACTATGCTGCCTTCTGATGAAATCCTTTATGATGATCGTACAAGAAGAGCTTATCTTGCAGGAATCTTTCTCGCAAGCGGTTCAGTGAATAACCCTGATACATCTAACTATCATCTAGAAATGAGTGTACAGGATGAACCTCTTGCTATGTATATTGAAGATATGATGAATCATTATGGGTTAAATGCGCATGTTATCAAGAGACGTAATCGTTTTGTTATTTATATGAAATCTGCAGAAAGAATAGGTGACTTCTTACGTGCGATTGGTGCTTCTACTTCTGTTATGGAGTTTGAAACAACACGTATTGATCGTTCTATGGCCAATACTGTAAACAGATGGAATAATTGCGATATTGCGAACGAAATGAAGGCAATGACAGCCAGTGCCAAACAGATTGAAGATATTGCTTATGTGATTGATAAAGCAGGAATAGAAATTCTAGATTCTAAAACGGCCGAAGTCGCTCAGATCCGTTTAGAAAATCCAGAACTTACACTTAATGAACTTGCAGATGTTTATTTTGATAAAACAGGACAGACTATTTCTAAATCAGGTCTTCACCATCGTTTTAAGAAAATCAAAGATGAAGCAGCACGTCTTCGTCAGATGGAGGAAGAATAATGACCGTAACAGAAAGATTTGGAATGCGTATCAAAGAATTAAGAGTTCAGCAGGGGATTTCTCAGGAAGAACTAGGCTTTAGATGTCATCTTTCCAAGAATTATATATCTGATGTAGAAAGAGGCACTAGAAATGTCAGTCTTAAAGCAATAGATCAGTTTGCGAAGGGTTTAGGTATTACTCTTAAAGAACTTTTTGATTACTAATCATGTGAAATTTCAGAAGATGTCTTAGGCATCTTCTATTTTTTATTTGAAATTGGTATAATTTTTGTAAGTTCATCATATGTTTACAATAGAGACATATAATGACTACACTTAAAGGAGAAACTCTATGGATGTACTAATCTATTTTATAATTATATTTTTAATTCTATCTGTTTTCTTAAACATCATTGCGTATGCATGGCCTTTTTTATTAATTATGTTTGTTGTATATGAAATCTGGAAATATTTCAAACTCAAGAAGATCAGAAAGCAGTATGAAGAAGCACAATCACAGTATTCATCTCAATCTCAGTCAAGTACACGTAATGATAATCCTGATATCATTGATGTAGAATATAAAGTTGTAGATGAAGAAAAGACAGGGGATGACCAATAAATGATCTGCCCTTCATGTCATAGACAAGTCCCCGAAGGGGCTCATTTCTGTCCTCACTGTGGTACACCACTTGATGATAAATGTCCACATTGTGGACATCAGAATATTCCTAATGCGAAATTCTGTGCTTTTTGTGGAAGACCACTTGTAGCAGGAACAACACGTCGTCCACAGGGGTCCTTTACACCAACAGAGGATATTTATCAGGAAGAAGAAAAAACATATGAACCAGAAAAGGTATCACGTAAAGTAAACTGGAAAGTTGTTCTTATTTCAGTATTAGTTCTTATACTTGCTACTACAGGTGCACAATATTATCTTAAACATTCTAAGAGTATTAAGTTTTCTGATGCGAGTCCAAGTGTTTCAGAAGAGATTAATTCTATTGTAAAGCTTAAGAAAACAACTGACATTGAGCAATATTCTAACTTGTCCAATGATGGAATGGTAGCAGCGGATGACCATTATATCTATATGTCTAATGCCAATAATGAGTTAGTGAAATTAGATAAGAATATGAATGTCATCAAGAATTATGGTATTAAACAGGCCACTTATCTAAATCTGGTAGGTGAGAAGCTTTATTATACTGATAGTGATCATCATATCTCTGTTCTTGATACAAAGACAGGTAAACATGAAATATTACAGAATATAGAGGCATTCTATATGACTTATCATGACAATAAGCTTTATTATCAAAATGATGATGACAATGAAAGTCTTTATGTCTATGACCTTTCTACAAAGATATCTACAAAACTATTAGAAGAACATATTTATAATATGAATTTTGTAGGAGATACCATTTATCTCACAGGTAAGTCTTCTATTATTTCATATAATATGACAACAAAAGCCACTGATACTATCTATAATGAACAGGTATATGGTTCAGTCTATAATGATGGTTATCTTTATTTCATTACAGATAGACAGTCACTTGGCAGAGTGAGTGTGAAATCAAAAGAATCGCAGATCATACTTACTGATATGGGTTATTCTATGTTTGTGATGAGTGATGAGGCTATCTACTATGTAGGAAGTGATGCAAAAATGTATCGTCTTGATTTTGAAAAAAAAGAACCTACTGCAGTTTATCAATTCCAGTCACATCGTATTAATGGTATGCAGATTGTGAATGATCAGCTATATATCAAAGACAATCAGGATTGGAAAGTCGTGAATACGTCTAATACAAAGTATGCAGTTATATTTGAGAATTAGGTACTGATTTACTTCAGTGCCTTTTTTTGTACGCAGGATTTATGCTATAATGGGTGGGTAAAAAATGGAGATGATTATATGTTAATAAGCGAAATTATTGAGGCAACAAACGGAAAACTCTTAAATGGTCACTTAGATGACCAGGTGAATGGCTTTACACAGGATACACGTGTGATTCAGCCAGGAAACTTATATATCCCTCTTGTAGGCATTAAAGATGGGCATGACTACATTCCACAGGCATTTGAAAATGGTGCAGCTGCAACTTTGACAAGTCATCCTATTGAGGATGATTCACACAATGTCATTTTAGTAGAAGATACAATGAAGGCATTAGGTGATTTGGCACGTTATGTACGTGTTCATTCAAATGCAAAAGTTGTAGGTATTACTGGTTCAGCAGGAAAAACAAGTACTAAAGATATGATTGCAAGTGTTATTTCACAGCAATATACAACATTAAAAACACAAGGAAACTTCAATAATAATATTGGACTTCCACTCACTATTCTTCGTTATAATGGTGAAGAAGTCATGGTTATTGAAATGGGTATGAACCATTTAGAAGAAATAGATTACTTAACTAAGATTGCATTACCAGATATTGCGGCTATCACAAATATCGGTACAGCACATATTGGTGAACTTGGTTCAAGAGAAAATATTCTACAGGCGAAGATGGAAATCGTTCATGGTATGAACCATGGTACTTTAGTTGTGAATAACGACAATGATCTTTTATCTACAGTACATCCTGAAGGAATCTCTTTGAAAACAATTGGTATCGAAAGTGATGCAGACTTAAAGGCAACAGATATTATCTTGAATGAAGATATGTCATCATTTAGAGTGAAGGTGGATGGTAAGGACTATGCAGTAAGAGTCTATGTACCCGGTGTTCACTTTATCTTTAATGCATTGATAGCGATTCAGGTTGGTTTATTATTAAATATTCCAATGGAAAAATGTATCAAGGGTATTGAAACATTTGAATTAACTAAAAATAGAAATGATATCTTAACACTTGAGCGTCATATCCGTGTTATTGATGGCACTTATAATGCGAACCTTGATTCTATGAAATCAAGTATTGATGTATTATCAGGTTATGCAGATCGTAAGATTGCAGTATTAGGGGATATGTTAGAGCTTGGAGACTATGAAGAAACACTTCATCGTGCTGTAGGTGCTCATTTACTTAAAAAGAATATTGATTTAGTCTTGACTGTAGGTCCTGCTGCGCGTTATATTTCAGACGAAGTAAATAAAGCAAAACCAGGTGTTGCCTATCATTTTGATGATAATGCCTCTTTAAGTGCTTATTTACAGGAATGTCTAGAAGAAAATGATGTTGTTCTAGTCAAGGCTTCTAATGGTATGCATTTAAAAGAAGTCATTAATGATTTAAAGGAGAATAATTAGGATGAAATTATTATTAGTATGTGGTGGACAGTCTACAGAACATGCTGTTAGCCGTATGTCATGTGTGAATATCTATAAAAATGCCGATAAGACTAAATATGACGTTAAAGTTGCAGGTATCACAAAAGAAGGAGAATGGTATGATTTAGTATCTACTGATTTCTCTAGTGATAACTGGTTAGAAGGTGCAACAAAGATCACTGATCATTTTACTTTCTTAAAATCATTTGATGTTGTATTCCCTGTACTACATGGTCAGTTTGGTGAAGATGGAACAATCCAGGGCTTATTAGAAATGGCTCAGATTCCTTATGTTGGATGCCGTGTGATGGCATCATGTACGGCAATGGATAAGATCTATGCAAAGAAATTATTTGATCAGGCTAATATTCCTCAGGTGCCTTCTTTATATGTTAAGAAGAGATATGATGATAAATTAGTTGTAGTAGACGATGAAGGAAGAGAAAGCTTTAACGTAGAAATGGAAATCTATACACACTTAGGATTCCCTTGCTTTGTGAAAGCAAGTCGTTCTGGTTCAAGTGTAGGATGTTATAAAGTAAATAGTCTTACTGAATTATTACCAAGACTTCATGAAGCAGCAACTTATGACCGTCATGTTGTTGTAGAAAAAGCTATTAATGCTACAGAATTAGAATGTGCTGTTATTGGTAATGATGATATCAGTGCATCACGTGTAGGACAGATTTTACCTCATGGTGAATTCTATACATATGAATCTAAATATGAAGATGAACAGAGTGCTACCTGCATTCCTGCAAAAGTAGATCAGTCTATCCAGGATTATATTAGACAGGCTGCAGTGAAAGCATTCAAGGCAGTAGATGGAACAGGTCTAGCTAGATGTGATTTCTTCTATGATAACGATACAGGAAATGTATATTTAAATGAAATCAATACAATGCCTGGCTTTACAAATATCTCTATGTATCCTCAGTTAATGAAGGATGCTGGACTAGATACACCAGCTCTTATTGATGAATTAATCAAGCTTGCATTACAGAGATAAGATGTCGAAAGACATCTTTTTTTATGGTTTTAATAGATAAATAATTATTAAAATAATAAATAATTTGCGAAGTAAGTGTGAAAATGTCTGTAATTAAAAACAATGAAGAAAATATTGAATATTACGATAAAATTTATATAAGTTATGATAAGAAACCGCTTATAAAACTGAATATCCGACAAATTATTAATATAATTAGGAAAATAAGGAAAAAAGTTAAAAAGTTTATTGACATGTCTATATCAGAAGTATATGATAAACACAACAACCCAAAAGAAAACGACTTTGATAGGAACTAGTAGGGGAATGATGAAAGCGCAGAGAGGTTCTGGCTGGTGTAAAGAACTGTTTGATCATCTTTGAACTCATCCTTGAGTGGAGCACTGAATTAAGTAGGCTGCTACGGCATTTGCGACCGTTATCTCGCTAGAGTATGAACTTTACATATAAAGCGTACTCGATAAGGTTGATATTGTGAGGTATCAATAAATTGAGGTGGAACCACGAAGAATCATTCTCTCGTCCTCTTACGCTAGTAGGGGCGAGGGCTTTTTTTATAGGTTGGAAAGGAGAATAAACAATTATGATGAATTACCAAAAGTACAAGAGATTTGAAACAGTAAGCTTGAAAGACCGCACCTGGCCAGATAAGACAATTGAAAAAGCACCTATCTGGTGTTCAGTAGATTTACGTGATGGTAACCAGGCATTAGTGACACCAATGAATATTCAGGAAAAGGTCAGAATGTTCAAGTTATTAGTAGAACTTGGATTCAAGGAAATTGAAGTAGGTTTCCCATCTGCTTCACAGATTGAATATGATTTCCTAAGACTATTGATTGAAGAAAACCTCATTCCTGATGATGTTACTGTTCAGGTATTAACTCAGTGTCGTGAACATTTGATTAAAAGAACATTTGAAGCCCTTGATGGCTTAGATCGTGCTATTGTGCATATTTATAACTCTACAAGTATTCTTCAAAGAGATGTTGTCTTCAACAAAGATAAAGATGAAATCAAGAAGATTGCGACAGATGGCTGTGCTCTTGTAAAGAAGTTATGTGATAACTTTAAAGGTCAAGTTATTCTTGAATATTCACCTGAAAGCTTCACTGGTACAGAAATGGATTATGCGGTAGAAGTAGTGGATGCAGTCTTAGATGTATGGGGAGCTTCTAAGGATAATAAAGTGATTGTCAATCTACCTTCTACTGTAGAAATGGACACACCAAATGTTTTTGCGGACCAGGTTGAATATGTATGTAGAAACCTAAAGGATCGTGAAAGAGTGATTCTTTCTGTTCATCCACATAATGATAGAGGCTGTGGGGTAGCCGCTACAGAACTTGCATTAATGGCAGGGGCTGATCGAGTAGAAGGAACACTATTTGGAAATGGTGAAAGAACAGGTAATGTTGATATTGTCACTGTTGCATTAAATATGTATACACATGGTATCAATCCAGAACTTGACTTCACACAGATGAATGAAATCAAGCGTGTCTATGAAGAATGTACAAAGATGGAAGTGGATCCTCGTTCACCATATGCAGGTCAGTTAGTATTTACTGCTTTCTCTGGAAGTCATCAGGATGCGATTAATAAAGGTATTCATAAATATCATGAAAGACAGCAGAAGCAGTGGGAAGTACCTTATCTTCCAATTGATCCAGCTGACTTAAATAGACAATATGAACCAATTGTTCGTATTAACTCTCAGTCAGGTAAAGGTGGCGTGGCCTTCGTTATGGATACAGTCTTTGGTTATCATCTACCTAAAGCATTACAGGGTGACTTCGCAAAGATCGTACAGAATATTTCTGAAGCAGAAGGTGAAGTATCACCAGAAAGAATCTATGATACTTTCAGAAATGAATATATTGAAAATGAAGAACCATTCCAGTTCGTATATCAGAAACTAACAGACATCTCAGAAGATGCCGAAAACGAATATGAAAGAAAAGTAGAATTAACAATTCGTGATCATGGCGAGAAGCGTACAATTGTTGGTTATGGTAATGGACCAATTGATGCAGTTAAGAATGCCTTCAATGATAATGGCTACCATTATATTCACTTATTAGATTACTCAGAACATGCATTAACATCTGGTTCAAGTGCTAAAGCAGCTGCTTATGTACAGCTTAGAGCAAAAGGTACATCTATTATTGAGTGGGGTGTAGGTGTTCATCCAAATATTACAACTGCAACTATTAAAGCAATTATTTCAGCAATGAATAGAATACATAAAGATATGAGGGAGGCCGCTTAATGGAAAGACTTGTCCTGTCTATTCTAGTTGATAATACATCCGGTGTACTAAGCCGTGTCGCTGGATTATTCTCTAGAAGAGGCTACAACATTGATTCATTGACTGTTGGGGAAACAAATGATCCAACAGTCTCACGTATGACAGTATCTGCAAGAGGAGAACCAGCCACTCTTGCACAGATTAAGAAGCAGTTAAGAAAGCTGGAAGATGTAATTGAAATATTTCCGTTAGATGATGACCATTCAGTCTATCGTGAATTGGTGCTTATTAAGGTAGAAGCAGACCACTCACAAAGACCTGATATTGTGTCAATAGTCAATATATTTAGAGCGCAGATTGTAGATGTTGCGCCAAATTCACTCGTTGTGGAAGTGACAGGTGATCAAAATAAGATCAATGGTATTCTCACAATGTTAGATACGTTCAATATCACCGAAATCGTCCGTACTGGTATTGCTGGCATCGGAAGAGGACTAGATGATTTTGATATAGAAAAGATGAAAGCTCAGAAAAATAGGGGGTAATTAAATATGGCTAAAATCTATTACAACACAGACTGTGATTTATCTTTATTGGATGGTAGAAAGGTTGCTATCATCGGTTATGGTTCTCAGGGACATGCACATGCATTAAACCTTAAAGAATCTGGAGTAGACGTTGTTGTTGGTCTATACGAAGGTTCTAAGTCTTGGAAGAAAGCAGAAGAACAGGGACTTAAGGTTATGACATCTGCTGATGCAGCTGCTTGGGCAGATATCATCATGGTATTAATTCCTGATGAATTACAGGCTAAACTTTATAAGGAAACTATCGAACCAAACTTAAACGAAGGCGATATGTTAATGTTCGCTCATGGTTTCAATATTCATTTCAATCAGATCGTTCCACCAAAGAATGTTGATGTAACTATGATTGCGCCAAAGGCTCCAGGTCATACAGTACGTTCAGAATACCAGGCAGGTAAAGGTACTCCTTGTCTAGTAGCAGTTGAACAGGATTATACTGGTAAGGCTCATGATTATGCATTAGCTTATGGTGCTGCAATCGGTGGGGCAAGAGCTGGTCTATTAGATACTACATTCAGAACTGAAACTGAAACAGACTTATTTGGTGAACAGGCAGTTCTTTGTGGTGGTGTATGTCAGTTAATGCAGACTGGTTTCGAAGTATTAGTAGAAGCTGGTTACGATCCAAAGAATGCATACTTTGAATGTATCCATGAAATGAAGTTAATCGTAGACTTAATCTACCAGTCTGGTTTCGAAGGTATGAGAAAATCTATTTCTAATACTGCAGAATATGGTGACTATATCACTGGTCCTAAATTAATCACTGAAGACACTAAGAAAGCAATGAAGAAAGTATTAGCTGATATCCAGGATGGTTCATTTGCTAAAGAATTCTTACTTGAAATGTCAGCAGCAGGTGGACAGGCTCACTTCAAAGCAATGAGACAGTTACATAATGAACACGAATGTGAAAAAGTAGGTGCTGATATCCGTTCATTATATTCTTGGTCTGATGAAGATAAACTTTTAAATAACTAATCACTAAGCAACACACACTTTGTGTGTTGTAACGAGGAAGTACATTCGTACTTTCTCGTTACAACATTCAAAAATAACTTGAGGAGGAAAATATAAGTAACTAAATATATTGACTATTGTGATTAAATGTGTTCAGATTCCCGCAAAGGAGAGCATTAAAATGAACACATCAAATATCACAAATTCTAAACAAACGGATTTTATTGACTTTTAGGCGTATCTGTTAAGGTATTATAACGTTGATATAGAGAAGGAACTTTAAAGGCAAACCGAACCCAAACTAATAGGCATTATTATACTTATAATCGTCATTTACTAAATCGAGTTACATTTTCAAGATAGTTTTGTAATGCAAAAGAATTATTGTAGACCAGTGTATTGAAAATTGTTGAAAGCGTGTAACGATTTATCAGATGAGGTAATGGAACAAAAAATCAAGACCATAATTTGAATACCCATAAACCACAGGTTAGTGAAAATTAAATTTTATTAACGCCGATTAATAGGCGTTCATGAAGCTGAACTTGATGCATGAATTTTCCATTTATTCTATAATTAGATTAGAAATCAGATGAAGAACTCGCGCAAGATATTGTTTCAATACTCCGTGTGTTCTCCTGCAGGTTGCAAAGGGCTTCGTAAGTATAAAAAAATGATAGAAAGGGATGAGGAAATTGCTGAAGAGCTTCAAGACGGAAATAAACCCAACAGATGAGCAGAAAGTCAAGATTCGTAAAACAATAGGTACTTGCAGATTTATCTATAACTTCTATCTTGCTCATAATAAGGAGCTTCATGAAAGTGGCAGAAAGTTTATGAGCAGCAGCCAATTTAGAGTATGGCTGAACAATGAGTTTCTTCCAAGCCATCCAGAATATTCCTGGATCAAGGAAGCTTATTCAAAATCGGTAACACAAGCAGTAAATAACGGACAGACCGCATTTAAAAGATTCTTCGATCACAAGAGCGCCTTTCCAAAATTTAAGAAAAAAGGCAAATCTAATGTGAAAATGTACTTTGTAAGGAATAATCCAAAAGATTGCCAATGTGAAAGACATAGAATCAAGATTCCGTCACTTGGGTGGGTGCGCATCAAAGAAAAAGGATATATTCCCACAACAAAGGATGGATATGTAATTAAGAGCGGTCATGTCTCAATAAAGGCTGACAGATACTATGTTTCAGTTCTTATAGAAATCCCAGATAGAAGAACAGCCAATAATTCCAGTAAAGGACTTTGCGATTGTCTCTGATGGAAAAGCTTATAAGAACATCAATAAATCTGCAAAATTAAGAAAGCTTGAGAAAAAGCTTATTCGAGAACAGAGAAGTCTTTCTCGAAAGTATGAAAATCTAAAGAAAGGAGAGTCCACTCAAAAAAGAAATATACAGAAACAAAAGCTTAAGATACAGAAACTTCATCATAGAATTGACAATATTCGTACTGATTACATCAATAAGACAATCGCAGAGATAGTGAAAACCAAGCCGTCTTATATAACGATTGAAGATCTAAACGTATCAGGAATGATGAAGAACAGACATCTTTCAAAGGCAGTTGCTTCGCAGAAGTTTTATGAATTTAAAACAAAGCTTCTAGCTAAATGCAAAGAGAACGGAATCGAACAACGAACAGTAGATAGATGGTTTCCATCATCTAAGACATGTCATTGCTGTAAAAGAATCAAGAAAGATTTAAAGCTTTCAGATAGAATTTTCAGATGTGACTGTGGTTATATCGAAGACAGAGATTTCAATGCTGCACTTAATCTTAGAGATGCTACGACTTACGAAGTTGCATAAACAAACGCAAACGTAAGTATGTACCGAAGGCTATTTCGGGAATTTACGACTATGGAGTGTACTAGAACTTGTGAGTAGATATGATTTCGGTCAATCAAAAGCATACACGATGACATAGTAAGTAATGTTCGTGAGAACTTACATTATCTTGATGTGAGTATATTTAATCACATTTTGAGTGGCAGGATTATATATAATGGGAATGACAATGACGCAGAAGATCTTAGCTGATCATGCGGGAGTAAAAGAAGTTCATGCAGGTGAATTAATTGAAGCAAATGTAGATATTGTAATGGCAAATGATATTACAGGACCTATGGCTTTACCAATCTTTAAGAAAATGGCTGATAAGGTCTTTGATAAAGATAAGGTTGTCTTAGTGCCAGATCACTTTACACCTAATAAAGATATTAAATCTGCAGAGAACTCTAAAGCAATCAGAGAATTCTCTCGTGAGCAGGGATTAACACATCATATGGAACAGGGTAAATGTGGTGTAGAACATGCTATCTTACCTGAAAGCGGCATTGTTGTGGCAGGTGATGCTGTCATTGGTGCAGACTCACATACTTGTACTTATGGGGCTATTGGTGCTTTCTCTACAGGTGTAGGAACAACTGATATTGCGACAGGTATGGCGACTGGACAATTATGGTTCAAGGTACCTTCAGCCATTAAATTTAATCTTCATGGTAAACTACCAAAATACGTATCTGGTAAGGATGTTATTTTACATATTATTGGACGTATTGGTGTAGATGGAGCATTATATAAATCAATGGAATTTACGGGTGAGGGTGTCAAAGAATTATCTATGGCAGATCGTTTCACTATTTGTAATATGGCTATTGAAGCAGGAGCTAAGAACGGTATCTTCCCTGTTGATGAAGCCGCTATTGAATACTTAGATAAACATGCTAAACGTGACTATAAGATCTATGAAGCAGATAAAGACGCAGAATATGAAGAAGTGGTAGATGTAGATTTATCTGCTATTAGACCAACTGTTGCTTTCCCTCATCTTCCAGGTAATGCAAAGACAGTGGATGAAATTGAAGCAATGGATAAGATCTATATTGATCAGGTTGTTATTGGATCATGTACAAATGGTCGTATGGAAGACTTAAGAAAAGCAGCCGCTATTCTTAAAGGTAAGAAAGTGGCTGATAATGTGAGAGTGATGGTTGTACCAGCAACTCAGAAGATTTACTTACAGTGTATCCTAGAAGGTATTCTAGAAACATTTGTAGAAGCAGGATGTGCTGTCAATACACCAAGCTGTGGTCCATGTATGGGTGGTCATATGGGTGTACTTGCGAAAGGTGAAAAGTGTGTTTCTACTACAAATAGAAACTTCGTTGGACGTATGGGTGATGTAGAATCATTAATTTATCTTGCATCTCCTGAAACAGCAGCTGCAAGTGCGATTGCAGGTTATATCGCAAATCCAGAAAAATTCGGAGGTAATAACTAATGGAAGCTAAAGGTAGAGTATTTAAATATGGTGATAACGTTGATACAGACGTTATTATTCCAGCAAGATATCTTAATTCATTTGATGCCAAAGAATTAGCAAGTCACGCTATGGTGGACTTAGATCCTACATTTGTAGAAAGAGTCCAGCCTGGTGATATTATTGTCGCAAAGAAGAACTTTGGCTGTGGTTCATCAAGAGAACATGCCCCTCTTGCATTAAAGACAGCAGGTGTTTCATGTGTTATCGCAAAAAGCTTTGCACGTATCTTCTATCGTAACTCTATTAATATCGGTTTTGCGATTCTTGAATGTCCAGAAGCCGTAGATGGTATTGATGATGGCGATGAAGTAAAAGTAGATTATGAAACAGGTAAGATTTATAACCTCACTAAGAATACAGAATATCAGGGTCAGCCTTTCCCACCATTCATGCAGAAGATTATTGAACAGGGTGGTCTTGTAAACTATGTCAATAATAAGAAAGGATAGAGGATATGGAAAAGAATATTGCGGTTATTAAAGGTGATGGAATCGGTCCTGAAATTGTGAATGAAGCAATTAAGGTACTTGATGCCATCGCAAAGAAATATAATCATACATTCAACTACAAGAATATCCTCATGGGAGGCTGTTCTATTGATGCTTATGGAGTCCCATTAACTGATGAGGCATTGGAAGTCGCAAAAAACAGCGATGCTGTATTATTAGGTTCTATTGGGGGAGATACTAATACATCTCCATGGTATAAATTAGATCCTACATTAAGACCAGAAGCAGGATTATTAAAGATTAGAAAAGAATTAGGTTTGTTCGCAAACTTAAGACCTGCTTATTTATATAAAGAACTTGCAGGTGCATGTCCTTTAAAGGAAAGCACATCAGAAGCAGGCTTTGATATGATTATCGTAAGAGAACTTACTGGTGGTTTATATTTTGGTGAAAGAAACACAAAAGAAATCAATGGTGAATTAGTGGCTCATGATAATCTTGTTTATTCAGAACATGAAATTAAACGTATCGCACAAAGAGGATTTGAAATTGCGATGAAACGTGGTAAGAAACTTACAAGTGTGGATAAAGCCAATGTTTTAGATACATCTCGCTTATGGCGTAAGATTGTGAATGAAGTGGCTCAGGACTTCCCAGAAGTAAAAGTAGAACATATGCTTGTAGATAACTGTGCCATGCAGTTAGTTAAAGATCCAGCACAGTTTGATGTTGTCCTCACTGAGAATATGTTTGGGGATATCTTAAGTGATGAAGCATCTATGGTCACAGGTTCTATTGGTATGTTATCAAGTGCTTCACTTCGTGAAGACAGTCTAGGTATGTATGAACCAAGCCATGGCAGTGCACCTGATATTGCCGGACAGAATATTGCGAATCCACTTGCGACTATCTTAAGTGCTGCTATGATGCTACGTTATTCATTTGATATGGATGAAGAAGCAGCATGTATTGAAAAAGCAGTAGAAAAGGTTCTTGCGGATAATATCCGTACAGTTGATATTTATAAAGAAGGAATGACAAAAGTATCTACATCACAGATGGGTGATGCTGTAGTAGAAAGACTTTAGGAGGGTAATATGAGAAGTGATAATGTAAAAAAAGGAGTAGAACGTGCACCTCATCGTTCACTCTTCAATGCCTTAGGCATGACAGAAGAAGAATTAGAAAGACCTCTAATCGGGGTAGTTTGTTCATATAATGAAATTGTTCCTGGTCATATGAATCTCGATAAGATCAGTGAAGCAGTTAAGAAAGGTGTTTATTTAGCGGGCGGTGTACCAGTTGAAGTACCTGCGATTGCAGTATGTGATGGTATTGCGATGAACCATACAGGTATGAAATATTCACTCGTTACAAGAGAATTAATTGCAGATAGTACAGAATGTCTGGCGACAGCACATCAGTTTGATGGTCTTGTTATGATTCCTAACTGTGATAAGAACGTTCCAGGCTTATTAATGGCAGCTGCACGTTTAAATATTCCAACTATCTTTGTATCAGGTGGACCAATGCTTGCAGGTAAGAAATTAAATGGTAAGAAAACTTGTCTTTCTTCACTATTTGAAGCAGTTGGTCAATATAATGCAGGTACTCTAGATGCGGCTCATCTTGAAGAATTTGAAGAAAAAGCATGTCCAACATGTGGTTCATGTTCAGGTATGTATACAGCGAACTCTATGAACTGTTTAACAGAAGCACTCGGTATGGGTCTTCGTGGTAATGGAACTATTCCAGCTGTTTATTCAGCACGTATCAGACTTGCGAAACATGCTGGTATGAAGATCATGGAATTAGTAGAAAAGAACATCAAACCAAGAGATATCATGACTTCTGCTGCATTCAAGAATGCGATGACAGTGGACATGGCCTTAGGATGTTCTACAAACTCAATGCTTCATTTACCAGCTATCGCACATGAAGCAGGTGTTGAATTAAATCTTGAAATTGCGAATGAAATTTCTAAATATACACCAAACCTTTGTCACTTAGCACCAGCAGGTTCTACATTTATGGAAGATTTAGATGATGCCGGTGGCGTATATGCAGTCATGAATGAACTTGATTCATTAGGTATCTTAGATACAACAGGTATCACATGTACTGGTAAGACTGTTAAAGAAAATATTGCAGGATGTGTAAACTTAGATCCAGAAATCATCCGTCCTGTTGATAACCCTTATATGAAAACAGGTGGTATTGCGGTATTAAAGGGTAATATTGCACCTGATAGCTGTGTCGTTAAGGCAGCTGCAGTGGCTCCTGAAATGATGACACATACTGGACCAGCGAGAGTATTTGATAGTGAAGATGATGCAATCAAGGCAATTCGTGCTGGTAAGATTGTCAAGGGTGACGTTGTTGTTATTCGTTATGAAGGTCCTAAAGGTGGTCCTGGTATGAGAGAAATGTTATCTCCTACAAGTGAAATCGCTGGTATGGGACTTGATAAAGATGTTGCATTAATTACAGATGGTCGTTTCTCAGGGGCAACTAGAGGGGCTTCTATTGGACATGTATCTCCTGAAGCAGCAGTAGGAGGACCTATTGCTTTAATTGAAGAAGGAGATATGATTTCTATTGATATTCCAAATAATAAAATTAATGTAGCTGTAGATGATGCTACATTAGAAGCACGTCGTGCTAAATGGCAGCCAAGAGAACCTCGTATCACTACAGGTTACTTAAGACGTTATGCTGCACAGGTAACAAGTGCCAATACAGGTGCTGTATTACAGCCAAATGATAAGTAAAGGGGGAGAATCCAAAATGTTAATGAAAGGATCGGACATTGTAGTAGAAAGCCTTCTTGAACAGGGCGTTGATACTATCTTTGGCTATCCAGGAGGGACAATCCTAGAAGTCTATGATAGTTTATATAAATATCAGGATAAGATTCATCATATCCTTACATCTCATGAACAGGGGGCGGCTCATGCAGCTGATGGTTATGCACGTGCCACTGGAAAAGTGGGCGTCTGTATGGCAACAAGTGGACCAGGTGCCACTAACCTTGTCACAGGTATTGCGACAGCCATGATGGATTCTATTCCTTTAGTTGCTTTAACTGCCAACGTAGGTGTTAATGCCTTAGGTAAAGATGCCTTCCAGGAAATTGATATCAAGGGTGTGACTATCCCTATTACTAAACATAACTTTATTTGTAAATCACCAGAAGAATTGGCTCCTACTATTCGTAAAGCATTTCAGATTGCGAAAGAAGGTCGTCCAGGTCCAGTACTAGTCGATATGACTAAGAATGCGACTGTAAGTTCATGTGAATATACTAAAAAGGTGCCAGATGTCATTGGCAGCCGTCATTATACATTCCCTACAGCTTCTATTAAGAAAGCTGTAGAGATGATTGAAGCATCAGAAAAGCCATTCGTATTTGTCGGTGGTGGATGTATTACCTCTCAGGCGAGTGCAGCTCTAAAAGAATTAGTAGAAAAGATCGATGCACCTGTTACTGATACATTAATGGGTAAAGGGGCTTATGATGGCACTAATCCACGTTATGCAGGGATGCTAGGAATGCACGGGACTAAAGCAAGTAATATCGGTGTATCAGAATGTGATTTATTGATTGCGATTGGTGTACGTTTCAGTGACCGTATTACAGGTAATGTGGATACATTTGCGAAGAATGCGAAGATTATTCATATTGATGTCGATGATGCAGAAATCGATAAGAATGTGCCTGTTGATTTAGGTATTGTCGGAGATGCAAAAGATGTTATTGAAGCTATTAATTTGACTTTAACACAACAGAACCATCCGGGATGGATGAAGGAAGTACGTACATTAAAGGATCGTTATCCTTTAACTTATGATCAGTCTAGATTAACTGGTCCATATGTAATTGAACAGATTGATAACTTCACTGATTCTCAGGCTATTATTACAACTGAAGTAGGTCAGAACCAGATGTGGGCCGCTCAGTATTATCACTATAGACGTCCTAGACAGTTCTTAAGTTCTGGTGGACTTGGTACTATGGGTTATGGACTAGGTGCAGCAATGGGAGCTAAATATGGCTGTCCTGATCAGTTAGTATTCAATATTGCAGGGGATGGATGTTTCCGTATGAACCTCAATGAATTAGCCACTGCATCACGTTACAATATCCCAATCATTGAAGTAGTACTTAATAACCATGTACTTGGAATGGTAAGACAGTGGCAGACATTATTTTATGGTGAACGCTATAGTGCAACAGTACTTCATGATAAGGTAGACTTCTGTAAGGTAGCAGAAGGATTAGGCTGTAAAGCCATCCGTGTCACTAAGAAAGAAGAAGTGATGCCTGCTTTACAGGAAGCAGTGGATTATCATGGTCCAGTTGTAATCGAATGTATCATTGATGATGATGACAAAGTATTCCCAATGGTAGCGCCAGGAAGCTCTATTGCGGAAGTATTTGATGAAGCAGATATTAATAAGTAATTAAAAAGGCTTGAAATAAAATCAAGCCTTTTTTAATGGGATAGAGATATGGATGGAGAATGTTTTTTCACTATCTTCAATAGAACATGCTCCTTCATGTAATTCTACAATACGTTTTACACTTTTTAAACCAATCTTATTACTTTCTACTTTAGATAAGTCACTCTTCTTTTTATTGGTTAAGAGGAGATCAAAAGAATCATCAAGAGTAAGAGTCATATCAACATGTTTATCTGAATACTTCTGGATATTAGAACAGAGGTTATTGATCATTCTTTTGATCATGGAGAAGTCTAAAAGGACTTCTTTTTTTATGTATTTAATGTCTTTGTGAATGATAAAACCTTCTAATTCTAGATAGTTAAGATTCTCTTCTATATAACCTAAGAGTTCTTCTGTAGATATCTTTTCTAATTGAGGATGACTATTCTGTTCAAACACAAGTGAATAGGCAAATGTCTTATTAGACAATTCTTTGATTTGTTCTACTTTGTCAATACATCTATGTAAGTAGTTATCCATCTGTTCCTGATCCTTGAAACAATGTAAGGCAAGAATATCCAGATAACCTCTTAAACTTGTGAGAGGAGTTCTTAAATCATGGGACATGGCAGTAATCAGATCATGATGTGTCTGCTGCATTTCTTTTTCTTTCTCATAATTTTCCTCTAATGTCACTCGGTAGTGTCAAAAATCTATATTACATAGCACAAATACACTACCCTCAATTTTATCTATATAAACAGTAAA
>NZ_JBHSEB010000070.1:0-1768 GCF_042651925.1 Catenibacterium sp. GCM10023432
AAGTCAGAATAATATATCTGCTGATATATCATCTGACTTAAATTCTAGCATTATTAACTTAATGACATTGGGCACCGCCTGCTTTTTCTAATCCTTAACCAAATCAATTATTTCTTTCGCAACACCATGATCATCATTACTGTCAATCACTTTTTCTGCTATCTGTTTCAGTGCATTCACACCATTACTCATAGCTCGTGTATGCTTATAGTCTTTAAAAAGACTCAGATCATTATAACCATCACCAAATACATAAACATCATCAGAAGTATGAAGTGTTTCTATCACTCTTTTTACCATAAGTGCTTTATTCGCATTCATTGATGTAACTTCAATATTCCACCAGGATGATGAGGTTACATTAATTCCTTCTATTTGATCAAGCCAGTATTTGATTTGATTGATTTTCTGTTCGTCATGCACAAATACAAATATCTTTCTAATTTCTTTATAATCTTGAAGATGTTGTTCTGAAAGTTGTGTTGTAGTATCACAAAATACAGTATCAGTAGAATAATCTCCTTCTTCCGTATTAATTTCAAAATCCATATGATGTTCTAATAAGCCATTCATAATAGTATGTGCAATCTTCAAATCGATATTCTCTTTATAGAGAATATCTCCCTGACTATTTCGACATTCCGCACCATTCAATAATACACAATAATCTATATCTACTCCCTTCAACAAAGGAGAAGCTGTCTTGTAACTACGTCCTGTCGCAATAATTCTATAGATAGGTGATATATTCAATACTTCTTTAGTGAAGGGATCTACTACTCCATAACTATTAAGTAATGTGCCATCTAGATCACTGACAATTGTTTTCATATTATTCTCCAAAGCTCCTCTTTTGCAAATGGGTGGTGATTATTCGCTTATTTACTATGTTTAGAGCTCATTGCATCTCGATATCGCACTCTTTTTGGCGACAAAACTGCCATTTCTATAAATTTTAATACCTTATCGTACTTATCCTTTGGGTCATTCATAATGAACCAAAATAGATTCAGCCAGTCTTGGAGGTGTTCTCTGTCATAAGCTCCGTGATTTCTTATGAATTGTTTCAATAATAAATGAAGATTATTAACTGGATATAATGGGTTGTCTTTATCTGATAAACCTTTTGTTTCTCTTGTAGAGTATACTTTGCTTTCCAGTTCTAATTCTTCAATCAATATACTGTGAGAATGCTCATCATCATGCACTAATATAGAGCCTCTTGCAATATGCTTGCTGTATGTTTCTTTTGTTGATTTTCTTGAGGGTTTTGATGTTCCTGTAACTATAAAAATTGATTTTGTCTCATTACAGGCAACACCAACACCTATTTTATTTCTAGAAATTCCTCTTAGTTTCTTTCCATCTTTTGTCGCTAGTTTACTTTTTGTCTTTGCAAAATAGGTTTCATCTAAATACACTGTACCGTCTAGTACAACATCGTCTTGTATTCCTTTTAAGACTTCAAATGTTTTAATCAGCCAATATTTACCTGTAGTTGGTGAATTTCTATTGTCGTAGGCTGTCGAATTTATAGAATGAAATTCAAACAAATGCAGTAAATACTCAATCCATTCTGAAATAGGAATCTTTTTTGAATCAAAGATGGAGGTGCGGACAATTTCTTGGACCAAAGATGATGCAATGGAGGAAAATATATGGCATATACGGAACAAGAAAAACAGCAGGCACTTGCCTTTTATGATGAAACTGGTTCAATATCCAAAGTCATCAATAAACTTGGCTATCCAACCAGACAGAATATGTA
>NZ_JBHSEB010000071.1:0-2732 GCF_042651925.1 Catenibacterium sp. GCM10023432
CCGGTGGCTCTAACCAACTGAGCTAAGGGTCCTCATCTATCAGAGTATTTTTAATCAAATGGTAGCGGGAAAGGGATTTGAACCCCCGACACTCCGGGTATGAACCGAATGCTCTAGCCAACTGAGCTATCCCGCCATGTATATGATTAATTAAATTGGTGGAGCCTAGGAGGATCGAACTCCTGACCTCCTGCGTGCAAAGCAGGCGCTCTCCCAGCTGAGCTAAGGCCCCATTTCAAATGGTCGGGAAGACAGGATTTGAACCTGCGACCCCCTGGTCCCAAACCAGGTGCACTACCAAGCTGTGCTACTTCCCGTTAGATGGCGCGCCAGACAGGAATTGAACCCGTAACCCCTTGTTCCGTAGACAAGTACTCTATCCAGTTGAGCTACTGGCGCGTTTGTGATGCTTAATTATTTTGTCAAATCATCATGTCTTTGTCAAGACTTATTTTCATTTCTAAGTCCTAATAAAAACTCAGTACACTGAGTTAATAAATAGATGGTGCCCTGGGCCGGAATCGAACCGGCACGGAGTTTGAAGTCCGCAGGATTTTAAGTCCTGTGCGTCTACCAGTTTCGCCACCAGGGCACTTCGCAATCGAGATTGCTTGTATAATATACAATGAATCCAAAGGTTTTGCAACCCTTTTTTTAAACTATTTTTTAAGTTTATAAAATATGCACTATATATCAATGTTTTTTTAGCTAACTTTTTTTAGTAAATCTTAATAGAATCTTCAGATTCATAGATATACTCTGAATATTCCCCTTCAAAAACGTCCAAATGTTCAAAAAAATGATTCACTAAATGGATATTTTTCATCTCTTCTTTGGTAAACCACCCTACTTCACCTTCATTACTGCCTCTTAAATCACCACTAAATTTAGTTGCTGAAAATAAAAATACAATATATCTACCCGATTTTACCCAGAATTGTTTTACTCCTACTAAACGAGGATTCTTCATAATTAAACCTGTTTCTTCTTTTACTTCTCTTATTGCAGATTGTACAATTGATTCTCCAGGTTCTATATGTCCTCCAGGGAATGTATAACCCTGCCAATCTTTCTTAACTCTATTCTGCAGTAAATACTTATCTCCATCTTTAATCATGCAGAGATTAGTTAATTCAACCATTTCTGTTCTCATCGTTATTTCTCCTCGTATATCGCTTCTCTAAGCTGCAAAACACATTATACACAAACAGTTGTCATATATATACAAAACTGCCTCAAAACACTTATTTATGCATATTATAAAAGAGATGTACTAAAACTATCCCTATGTGTAAAAACCAGCAATATTGCACATGTCATTCTTATAGCAGATGCATATTGAGACATTGTCGTTAGATATAATGTATCATGAGGAACAGATCCAATATATTTCTCCTACTAAACTTGCAAGTAAGCATGTCACTACTAACAAGCTTATTTTTAATAATAATCAATCTTCTATCTCTACCCTCTTTTTTAATTATACTTATCTACATATTATTTTCATATCGAAAACTATTAAATATATGCAAGATAAAAAGAACGTACATTTACGTTCGTCCTTATGTCAAAACAGGTTTCTGAATTCATTATATCCTATAATACTTCTTTTACTTTAATTCTTGATACAAACCAATGAAGAATAATACAGAATAACAATGTAAAGACAACACCAAATATATTCTGGATTAATCTTAAGCTTACTGCACCCTTTAATCCATATAGTTCTGTCGCAATAGCTAATGCACCAAATGCATTAAAGACAGCCTGCCCGCTATATTTTGTAGAAAACCCTACACCGATGCCACCAATGACACCGATAAATGCATAGATTGGTGAAGGAAGCAAGAAAAATAATACTGTAAAAACATAGAACACCCGCAATATTTCCAATAATTCTTTTACGTACTCTATATTGCATATCGTCCATAAGTGGTAAGATCACAGACATTGCGGCAATACCAGACCACATAGCATAAAGTTCAGCTATACATATTACAACCGGCACACAGATAATCTGACATAGCTGCTATTTTGTTCTAGTAGAAGAAAGATCAAATTCTTGTAATAAATGCATTACATGCTTATTATAAGTTCTATGCTTATGGTTTCGATAGAATACGATACAGATAAGAACTTCACCTACAGCCATTCCAGAAAGTCTCATCAAATAACTCTTTCCAGATACGTCATAACCATATAATAATAAATATCCTAGAACAAGCGTTGATTGATTGAACATAGATGGATTATGACATCCTAGGAATACTAATAGAGCTAATGCAGCAATATTTACCAGCATTCCTACGACTGGTGGGAGTTTAATAGCCAGGTGTGAACACACAGTCATATTAATGAAATATAACGCAAGAGCACTGTAGGTTGTCCTGCATGAATTTCAAAGTGCGCCTGTATAGATGCCATAATACATAAGAGAACAACCACTCCAACAATACTATTCTCATTCCAAAATAAAATACTAAATAATGTTATAAAGAGAAAGCAGAATGCCACTGTGATTGCAATTTTAAAAAGATAAACTGCTATGTGATATAGTTTCTCTTTTGTGGTTTGACTGTTTCTAATTAACTCTTTAGAGCTTTTCTGATTCAATTGTAATTCTTTCTAAAATATCATGAAATACCTCCTTAATCAGAATATAAAAAAACTCAGGATTTCTCCTGAGTAACATTCAATGGCGCAGGTTGAGGGATTCGAACCCCCGCAGGACG
>NZ_JBHSEB010000072.1:0-12553 GCF_042651925.1 Catenibacterium sp. GCM10023432
GATATCGCATCGTTCATCGAGCCCTGAAATCTGTCATTCATCAAGTTTTTCATAAACTTTTGACTCTACCAATTTATTATTAATGTTAACAGTTGTGTAGTTTACGCTGTACATCAGATATAGTCAATCGTTTTGTACCTTTTCTTTGTAAATATATTAAAATATCATTACATTTTACTGATATCAGAAATATTGTAAATGTTTAATCAAAACACAAAAAAAGGAGACAGCATTTCTGCTATCTCCTAGGCCACTCTGTTTTGACACAAAGTAGAGGTTATTTTAATTTAACATATTTGAAAGTATATGGAGTTCCTACTGGTACCTGTACTAATCCACTTACGTTCTTAGCCTTTAATGCCGCAGAACCTTTTTCGAATACTGGGATATAAGCCATATCTTCCATCATAACTTTTTCAGCCTGGATCATTAAATTCCAACGCTTAGTTAAATCTGATTCTTTCTGGATCTGTTCCATTAATGCATCAAACTTCGTATTAGTATATTTACCATAGTTGTTCTGGTTACCAGTTAAAGCTAAGTTTAAGTAAGTTGTTGGATCTGCATAGTCTGGTCCCCAACGAGTACATACTACCTGGAAGTTACCATTTGCTTCTCTGTTATAGATTCTGTCTTTCTTAACAGTTGCAACCATGTTTACCTTTAAGCCTTTTAACTTAGTGAATGAGCCCTGTAAGTATTCAGCCATAGTATCCATTGGTGATTCATCAGTACCATATAATAAATCGATAGTGATTGTATCAGTACCTAATTCTTTCTTAGCTGCATCTAAATATTCCTGAGCTTTCTTCTGGTCATAGCTTACATATTTATCTGCATCATCACGGAAGTCTTTACCAGCTGGGCTAGTAGATAACTGAGATGGAACGAAACCAGTTGCAGCCATAGAACCATCTTTTAATACGTTTTCACATAAATCTTTTCTGTTGATTGCATAAGCTAAAGCTTCTCTTACGTTCTTGTTAGCAACAGTGTTGTTCTTGAAGTTTAACTGTAAGTAGAATAAGTAACCTTCATTGAATGTTGTGAAAGTATCTTTACCTTTATACTTATCTACTAATGTAGAGTTGATTGTTGCATAGTCAACTTTGCCATTGTCAAAGTTCTGTGCAGCAGTCTTAGGATCCTGTACTAAGTACATTTCAAGATTCTTAGTTGCTACTGTTTTAGCATCATAGTACTTATCGTTCTTAGTGAATGTTGCTTTGTTTCCCTTAACCCACTTAGTCATCTTATAAGCACCATTTGAAATAGTGTATTCTGGCTTAGTACCATAGTTCTTACCACATTTTTCAACGAACTTTTCGTTCTGTGGGAAGTAGCATGGGAATGCCATTAAGTCTGTGAAATATGGAACTTTGTTTTCAAGTTCTACTACTAAAGTCTTATCATCTTTAGCTGTAACACCAAGAGTAGCCATCTGTTCATCAGTTGCATTAGTACCTAATTCCATGAGTGCATCTGCATTCTTAACTGAAGCACCTTCGCTACCTAACATATAAGCATAGTTACCAGCATTTTTGATGATCTTACGCCAAGAATAAACGAAGTCATTTGCAGTAACCTTATCACCATTTGACCACTTTGCATCTCTTAAGTGGAATGTATAAGTCTTACCATCATCACTTACATCCCAGCTCTTAGCAATTGCAGGTGCAGTCTTACCTTTTTCGTTAACGGCTGTTAAACCATCTGTAATAGCGTGAACTGCGTTGAATGACATACCATCATCAACTACTGTAGAATCCATACCCTGAATATCTAATTCACTTGCAAATCTAAATGTATCAGTATCTGTCTTAGAACCACAGCCAGCTAACATTCCTGCAGCAGTTGCAGCGGTAAGCAATACTTTTACTGTTTTACCTGTTTTCATATATTCTCCTCCTGTAGTATTTTGTTTTCTACTATGGTGATAAGTTTAGTCTAAAAATTGTATACTGTCAACATAATTTCACATATTTTTTTGTATTTTAATGACAATTTATAGTTTTATTCATGTATTTACTAAATTCTATACAATTGTGTCTATATTTTAGTAACTTTTTATCACTTTGATAATTGATTGTACTAAATTCCGTACAATATTTTAAATTGAAAAGGACGTATGCACAAAAAAATGAACAATACAATCTTGTATTGTTCATTTTTATTATTTTGTATGTTTGAGCTTGATTTGATAGTCCTGAAGAGCTTCTGCACCATAAGCTTCCGCATTCGATTCATTGATCTGATTGTAGTTCACTGCCTTATTTGTGACCTTTGTAGAGAATTCTTTCTTATAGGTCGCAATAGTACGATAGTCTAATAGCTTATTGTAGTCACCACTCATTGTGTCATAGGAATCAACAAGGGCATATTCATAAGCATGATATGTACTATGAAGTAATGCTTCTAAGAGAGTTGTAGAAGATGCATGGTCTAATTGACTGATTTCAAAAGTGATTTCTTTTGATTTGTTATTATATTGTGCATAGGAATGTGAAAGACCACTACCAGCCCCTACCTTGATTCTAAATGGTATACCTAAATAATCTCTTTCGTTATTGCATATTGTCTGTAAGGTATTAAGCTTCTCTTTACGTGTAAGTTTGGACCAGTGATGTAAGTTCTTTAAAGATTTTTCATCATATTTTCTCATATAGACATCTGTATTGTTTGAAATCTTAGTGGATGATTGAATGATAGAAGAACCAAATAAAGTAAAGCTTAATACAATGACAAGTGATAAGAGAGAAGCCAAACCAATCACAAACTGTGATTTTTCTAATAATGAGTTATAGTTTCTTCTTTTGACTCTAGATAAATATAAACCGATGTAAATAATATTAAGTGTAATAAGTATTCCCCATACTAATCCAAGGGGTAGTGTAAGAAGTGGCATATATGCGATTGTAGTATAGATACCAAAAGGCATAAGCACATTAAGCGCTATACTTAAATAATTTCTTCTGTCATCTTTCTCAAAGTAAATGAGTCCAAAAATAAGTATTGTAAGTAAGAATAAAACAAGTTTGGATTGGAGTAATGAGCAGCCTGGGATGACTTTGAATATAAATAAACAAAATATAACAAGAGTAATGAAATATACTCCTACAGATCTTATGATGAATTGTTTAAGTGTTAATGTGTTATGTTGTTTCATGGGTTATCCCTCCCTTATTATTCATTTTAAAGAAAACTGTAACAAAAAGAAAGCCAGAGTTGATTCTGGCTTACATAATAAGTTTCTTCTTTTTTACTACAAGATAAGCAATCACAATAGATGCTGAAGTCACAGCCCAGCTGACTGGATAAACGACTAATACTGACTGGAATGTTTGTACTCTAGCAAAGATGATAAAAATCCAAGCCAATCTTAGAGCACAAGTGAAGACAATACAGAGTACTGTAGAAATCATTGGATTGCCTAGTCCTCTGAGTGCACCTGACATGATTTCTATCGTCATATTGAGTACTTCAAATGTGACTACAATAGAAATACGGATACAGGCTATTTTCACAATGGCAGGATCTGATGTAAAGATTCCTGCTAGGAGTGGTGAGAATGATACGAAGAGTGCACTGATAGCACCTGTAAAAAGTGCACCAAGTAACATACACCATCTAATAGACTGGATACATCTTTTATAGTTCTTTGCGCCATAGTTTTGTGATGTAAAGGTAATAGCTGCCTGAGCAAATCCTGTAATTAAGAAATAAGAATACATTTCAAAGTTCAAGGCAACAGTAGAAGCTGCAACAATATCAGCACCTAAGCTATTAATAGCTGATTGAATGATGATATTAGAAATATTGAACAACATTCCCTGTATTGCGGCAGGAATACCAATCACAAGTATTTCTTTTGTATAGATCCACTCTATCTTCATTCTGTCTAGTCTGACCTGTAATGCACCTTCTTCTTTATAAAGAATCCTAAACAACAATAAAGAACTTGTCGCATCAGCAATCATAGTGGCTAGAGCTACACCAGCAACATCTAATTTAAACAAAATAACAAATATCAAGTTCAATACAACATTGATTGTACCTGAGATAATTAAACAATAAAGTGGTCTTTTGGTATCTCCACCTGCTCTTAGTATGGCCGATTCAAAGTTATAGATTGTTAAGAAGAACATTCCTATGAAACAGACTCTTAAGTAGAGTACGGCAAGGGGGAGTACTTCTTTTGGTGTGGACATGAGTTCTAGTAGTGGACGGGCAATGATTTCTCCAATAATAGAAACAATAAAACCAGTAATAATAGATAATACAAGTGCTGTATGTATGGCCTGATTGGCTCTATCTTCTCTTTGTGCTCCTAAGAAACGTGAAATAATCACATTTCCACCTACTGAGAAACCTACAAAGATAGTGATAAATAGATTAGTAATTGGTGCAGTACTCCCTACTGCAGCCAATGAATGACTTCCTGAAAACTGTCCTACAGTCGCTACATCACAGGAATTGAATAACTGCTGGATAATACTTGTAGCTGCTAAAGGCAATGCGAATGCAAGGATCTTATCCCATAATGATCCCTCTAATGGATTAATTCTTTTAGCCATAATTTCCCCCTTCTTGCCTATTCTATCTTTAAAGCACGCTTTAAGGTCAATACTATACTTATTTAAATTTTAGAATGCATTTTTTCACAATTAGAAATCATTTTCCTATATAATTACTGTGAAAGGAGGTTTCCACTATGAAGAAACTATTTACATTATTATTATCGTGTATGTTAGTGTTTGGTTTAAGTGCATGTACCAACAATAATAAGGATACAGGACAGAGTAATTCCACTAAACAAACTGATACAACAACTCAAACAGAAGAATCAATTGATGATGCATTCTATAAGGATTTAAAGAAAGCCTTAGAAGCAAGATGGGAAATCGAAGAAAATGATGCGGAACTCACAACAGAAATCTATACTCGCTATGTAGATACTGAACTGAAGTATTTAAGCAAGTATGAGCATGCAGAAGATTCTTTTAAAAATCATGAGATTGGTGATGCTGCTGAGGATTATGTAGATGCATTGCTAGAGGGTAAGAAGATGGCTTATCTGATTGATAAGGATTATACTACATGGCATAGAGAACATGATGAAGATGTATTTGAAGATACGACTGAAGCTCTTTATAAGTTAAATAATATTAAGAAAATTACTTTTGAAAATGAAGAGAACCAGAAGAAGTTTGATCGTCTTGTGAAATATGGAGAAGAATATAGTAAGAGGGATGACTAATGGATAATATTGTCGTATTAAATGATGAACACGGAAATGAAGTAGAGTTTGAATATCTTGATTTGATTGAACATAATAATGAAGCATATGTTGTTTTATTACCTGTAGAGGATGATACAGATGAAGTAGTAATCTTAAGATGTGAAGAATCAGATGATGATTCTGATGAAGAAAACTATCATTCAGTAGATGATCAAGAATTATTGAATGAGATATTTGAAATCTTTAAAGAAAAGAATAAAGATAATTTTGATTTTGATTAAAAGCGAGGGGGCACCTGAATGGTACCCCCCTTTTATGATGCTTGGATAAATTATTCATGCACAAATAAGTAAATACGTGCATATACGATATATATGTATTGAACATTTTTTCATACAGGACTATTATATACGAGAATTTTGATATTGTTATTTATGATATATCA
Source organism: Catenibacterium sp. GCM10023432 (assembly GCF_042651925.1). Lineage (NCBI taxonomy): Bacteria > Bacillati > Bacillota > Erysipelotrichia > Erysipelotrichales > Coprobacillaceae > Catenibacterium > Catenibacterium sp. GCM10023432. Next base: position 5,685 of record NZ_JBHSEB010000072.1, read on the forward strand.
AATGAAGGTAAACACACTTAATGGTGTTTATGTATATATTTTGAAGGGAGAATTTAATCATGAAAACTTGGAAATTAGTTTCTGGAATATTGTCAATCGTATTAAGCGTATTTGTATTATTCCAATCAGCATTGGCTGGTGTAGCCAATACAATGTCAGCAAATGGAGAAGCTGGAGGAAGTGCTGGATTATTTGTCGCAATTCTTTTACTTGCTGGTGGTATTGTTTCAATCTGTGTGAGAAAGAGTGTTAAAAAAGGTGGCAATATTGCATTAGTTGTATTATTTGGTTTAGCTGCTTTATTTGGATTTACTGGTGCTGGAAGTTATGGTGACTTATATATCTGGTCATTCTGGTGTTTAATTAATGCAGTACTTGCAGTTGTTGCGTTAGTGAAAATGAAAAAAAGTCTGAAAACAGCATAAAGCAATCCCCCTATGATTTAGGGGGATTGTTTTTCTACTACTATGCGTTTTCTATCTTTCCCTGAATAATAAATCCATTCCAGTCTTCCTGAATATATTGATTATTCTTCTTTCTGACTATCTGCCCAATAATTTCACTTTCATCAATTCTTTTGTTGAGTTCATTAAGATTTCTTTTATAGATGAAAGGATTCTTGATTTTATTCTTCATTTCTTTTTCAAAGACATCTCTAAATTCTTTGAGTTCTACTAAGCCATGTTCTTTTAAGTATTCCTTGGTATCCTTAAAGGACTGATAGATATTGTTTGTTTGATTATATCTTTCATAGAATGATTTCATAAATATTGCAGAGTTAAAGTCATCTACTTCTTCTACTGTAAGCAGTAATGTCTGGCATCCTGCAAGCTCAAAGGCACGTCTAATACCATAGATACCTTCACCACTTATATTCTCACCAAGTCCTGTATTACATGCTGATAATACTACTAGTTCTGTACCCTTTAAGTCCATATACTGTATTTCTTTAGCACTGATATAACCGTAATTATTATCTTCCACGTTATATCCTGATAAGCATAGAATACCTCTATCCATTGGTTCCATATTTTCATTATCTAGATAGTCACCATGTGTAGAAACATGAAGTACTCTAGGTCTTTTTGTATTAAGGAAGTTATCATGATTGGCTTGATATGAACTATATATAGTGGACTTCTCGCCATAAATATCACGAATGAACGTACCTTCTAGACATGAGCCATAGAGCACACCTTTTGTATAGCCTCTGTCGCTATCTTCAGATTGTGTACCTGAGAAGTCAGGATAGACAAAGGATACAAGCTGATCTGTGTTACCATCATCCGTATCATTATCGAAGAGTGTCTGTACAGAACTTAGATAAGAAATATTGAGACAGTTAAGTACTCTTTCAAAGGATAAGTTATAGAGTTTACCATCAGGACAGATATAAATATGATCATAGTCTCTAATAGAACCAATGAATAATTGAATATCCTTATCATTAATAAATGAACCATTGATAATATCTGGATAATTAACAACACACTGTGAATACTTTCCTTTCTTTATGAGAATAAGACCATACTTTGAATCATCAAGTTCATAGAAATCGATAATCAGATTATTGCCTATCTCATGAGACACTTCTTCTAGAGATAATCTTTCATCCATTGATTCATTGTGGGATCTATTAACATCAATCTCAAAAGAGAGATTCTTATTGATGAAAAGATAATCTAGTAAGTCTTTGATGTTTCTTTCAAAGACACTAGTTTTCAATAATTCATACACTGCATTAAATGATTTAAGAAAGTTTCTTCTAGAAGATATTTCTTTTATTCTAAAAGCAGTGGTCTTAAGATTATTAGCATTTTCAAAATATGCAGTCATATGATTCTTGATAGATTCATTATCTGTTTTGTCTTGATAAATCTGTGAAAATAGTAGATTAGATAATGCAAGTAATGCATCTGGATGACTCTCTCCTAAATTTTCTTTTAATGCATTATAGGCTCTATTTTCTACTTCTAATGCCCTGTTATAATCCCCTAAATAAGAATAAAATATTGCTAGATTGTTTAATGATAATAACGTATCAAGATCATTCTCGCCCAGAATTTCTTTCTGGATATTATAAACTGTATTCTGTAATTCAAATGCCTTATTATAATCTCCTAAGCAAGAATAAGTGTTTGCAAGATTAGCAAGTGCTCTTAATGTATCTGGATCATCCTCGTCTAAATTTTCTTTTCTTGTATTATAAACTGCATTTCTTATTTCTAGCGCTGAATTGTAATCTCCTAAATAAAAGTAAGAATTTCCTAGATTGTTTAAGGCAGATAATGTATCCGGATGATTTTTTCCTAGAATTTCTTTAAATACATTATATACTAAGTTCTGCAGTTCACATGCCTTGTTGTAATCCCCTAAATCAGAATAAGAGTTTGCTAAACTAAGTAGTGAAGATAGTGTATCCGGATGGTTCTCTCCTAGAATTTTCTTTCTTCCATTATAAACTGCATTTTTCATTTCTAATGCAGTATTATAATCTCCTAAACCAGAATAAGAGTTTGCTAAATCGTTTAAAACAGATAGTGTAGCAGGATGATTTTCTCCTAAAATTATTTTACATGCGTCATAAAGCGTACTCAGTAGTTGTATTGTCCTATTATAATCAGAATATAAGTTCACTAAATCACTTACAGCGAACAATGTAGGAAAATGATTCTCCCTAAGCTCCCTAAGAATTTCTTTATATGCGACATAATCTTCTTCATATAGTTCTAACGCTTCGTTGTAAACTTTCAAATATCTATAATAATTATCAACATCTTTCAATTCACCTAGTTCATGCTTATATAAATCATATAACTCTTGATAAGCATTTTTTTCTTTTACATAATCTTTTTCATTATGCGCTTCTTCTGCTTGCTTGATAAGGCTATCAATTGTAAATATATTCATACATATTCCTCCCAACAACATCGGTCAATTCCATTCTAATCTATTAAAAACAACTATTCTATACTCCTTAAATCAAAAGACAGTAAATGCTGAAAGTTAAAATGTTTTAAGACAAAAACAGGGAATTTAAATAACCAATAAGTTATTTTATGAAAGGCATAAGAAAGTGTATCAACATTTCAACTACACTTTCCTTAATCTTTATTGCCTTGTGAGGAGGATACATATGTTAGAACTAATCTTAGTAATACTTAACTTATGGTGGTTCTACAACACCAAATACTTTGATCGTTGGTCTAAAATCAAAATTGGTGATAATCAATTTTCAATTTCTGTTACAGCATTAATCATATTGATCTATATAGCCATCGGTGCATTTGGTTTTGTACGATGGTACTATTATCATCGAAGACTCTAATAATATAATACTAAGTACAGAGGTAAACAGTAAAAACATAGGGACAGCAACCGTAACATTGCTGTCCCTTTAAATACGATTATTAGTTTTCTATCTTTCCCTGAATAATGAATCCATTCCAATCTTCCTGAATATATTGATTATTCTTCTTTCTGACTATTTGTCCAATAGTTTCACTTTCCTCAATTCTATTGTTGAGTTCATTGAGGTTTCTTGTATAAATGAATGGATTCTTAATCTTGTTCTTCATTTCTTTCTCAAAAACATCTCTTAATTCTTTGAGTTCTTTTAAGCCATGTTCTTTCAAGTATTCCTTGGTATCCTTGAAGGACTGATAGATATTGTTTGTCTGATTGTATCTTTCATAGAATGATTTCATAAATATAGCAGAGTTAAAGTCATCTACTTCTTCTACTGTAAGCAGTAATGTCTGGCATCCTGCAAGCTCAAAGGCACGTCTAATACCATAGATTCCTTCACCACTTATATTCTCACCAAGTCCTGTATTACATGCTGATAATACAACTAATTCTGTACCCTTTAAGTCCATATATTGTATTTCTTTAGCACTGATATAACCAGAATTATTATCTTCTACGTTATATCCTGATAAGCATAGAATACCTCTGTCCATTGGTTCCATCTGTTCATTATTTAGGTAGTCACCATGTGTAGAGACGTGAAGTATTTTTGGCCTTCTTGTATTAAGGAAGTTATCATGATTGGCTTGATATGAACTATATATAGTGGACTTCTCACCATAGATATCATGAATGAACATACCTTCTAGATATGAACCATAGAGTACACCTTTTGTATCTCCTCTATCGTTATCTTCAGATTGTGTACCTGAGAAATCTGGATAGACAAAGGATACAAGCTGATCTGTGTAATTATCATCCGTATTCTTATTAAAGAGTGTTTGTACAGAACTTAGGTAGGAAATATTTAAGCAGTTAAGTATTCTTTCAAAGGATAAATTATAGAGTTTACCATCAGGACAGATATAAATATGATCATAGTCTTCAAGAGAACCAATAAATGATTCAATATCTTCATTATTAATAAATGAACCACTGATGATATCTTCATGATCAATAACACACTGTGAATACTTTCCTTTCTTTATCAGAATAATGCCATACTTAGAATTATCAAGTTCATAGAAATCAATAATCAGATTATTGTCTATCTCATGAGATACTTCTTCTAGAGATAATCTTTCACCCATTGTTTCATTGTGGAATCTATTGACATCCATCTCAAAAGAGAGGTTCTTATTGGTAAAGAGATATCCTATTAAGTCGTGGATATCTCTTTCAAAGACGCAGGATTTTAATAATCTATATACACGATTGAATGATACAAGATAGTTTCGTCTAAAAGAGACTTCTTTTATACTAAAGGCAGTTATCTTAAGATTATTAATATTTTCAAAATATGCAATCATATGATTCTTGATAGATTCATTATCTGTTTTATCTTGATGAAACTGTGAAACTAGTAAGTTAGATAATACAAGTAATGTATCTGGATGATTCTCTCCCAGGATCTCTTTACAGACATTATAAACTGCATTCTGCAGTTCACATGCCTTGTTATAATCCCCTAAATAAGAATAAAATATTGCTAGATTGTTTAATGAAGTTAATGTATCCGGATGATTCTCCCCCAGGATCTCTTTACGGGCATTATAAACTGCATTCTGCAGTTTGTATGCCTTGTTATAATCTCCTAAATAAGAATAAGAATTTGTTAGATTGTTTAATGAAGCTAATGTATCTGGATGAGTCTCTCCTAGGATTTCTTTACTGGCATTATAAACTGCATTCTGCAGTTTGCATGCCTTGTTATAATCTCCTAAATCAGAATAAGAATTTGCTAGATTGTTTAATGAAGCTAATGTATCTGGATGAGTCTCTCCCAGGATCTCTTTACGGGCATTATAAACTGCATTTTTCAATTCTAGTGCCTTGTTGTAATCCCCTAAATCAGAATAAGAATTTGCTAGATTGTTTAATGAATTTAATGTATCTGGATGTTTCTCTCCCAGGATCTCTTTACGGATATTATAAACTGCATTCTGCAGTTCACATGCCTTGTTGTAATCCCCTAAATAAGAATAAAATATTGCTAGATTGTTTAATGAGGTTAATGTATCCGGATGATTCTCTCCCAGGATTTCTTTACGGGCATTATAAGCTGCATTTTGCAGTTTGCATGCCTTGTTATAATCTCCTAAATAAGAATAAGAGCTTGCTAGATTGTTTAATGAATTTAATGTATCTGGATGTTTCTCTCCCAGGATTTCTTTACGGGCATTATAAACTGCATTCTGCAGTTCACATGCCTTGTTGTAATCCCCTAAATCAGAATAAAATATTGCTAGATTGTGTAAAGCAGATAATGTATCTGGATGTTTCTCTCCCAGGATTTCTTTACGGGCATTATAAACTGCATTCTGCAGTTCGCATGCCTTGTTATAATCTCCTAAATAAGAATAAGAGCTTGCTAGATTGTTTAATGAAGTTAATGTATCTGGATGTTTCTCTCCCAGGATTTCTTTACGGGCATTATAAACTGCATTTTTCATTTCTAGTGCCTTGTAATAATCCCCTAAACTAGAATAAGTGATTGCTAGATTGTTTAATGAAGTTAATGTATCTGGGTGATTCTCTCCCAGAATTTCTTTATAGGCATTATAAACTGCACTTTTCATTTCTAGTGCCTTGTTATAATCCCCTAAACTAGAATAAGTGATTGCTAGATTGTTTAATGAAGTTAATGTATCTGGATGTTTCTCTCCCAGAATCTCTTTACGGGCATTATAAGCTGCATTCTGCAGTTCGCATGCCTTGTTATAATCTCCTAAATAAGAATAAGAGTTTGCTAGATTGTGTAAGGCAGATAATGTATCTGGATGTTTCTCTCCCAGGATTTCTTTACGGGCATTATAAACTGCATTTTTCATTTCTAGTGCCTTGTTGTAATCCCCTAAATCAGAATAAGAATTTGCTAGATTGTTTAATGAAGTTAATGTATCTGAATGTTTTTCTCCCAGAATCTCTTTACGGGCATTATAAACTGCATTTTGCATTTCTAGCGCCTTGTTGTAATCCCCTAAACTAGAATAAGTGATTGCTAGATAGTTTAAGACCTTTAATGTAGTAGGATGATTCTCTCCCAAAATTTCTTTACTGGCATTATAAACTGCATTCTGCAGTTCACATGCCTTGTTATAATCCCCTAAATCATAATAAGAGCTTGCTAGATAGTTTAAGACCTTTAATGTAGTAGGATGTTTCTCTCCTAGTTCACACTTAAATAAATCATATAACTCCTGATAAGTATTTTTGGCTTTTATGTGATTTCCTGTTTTATGTGCTTCTTCTACTGCTTTATCTGCTTCTTCTGCTTTCTTAATAAGATCATCAATCGTAAGCTTACTCATACTTATTCCTCCCAATCCCCTTCTAATCTGTTATGAAATGACGATTGTCAAGTGGAAATAACACATTTCTTTGATTTTCGTTTTTCCGTT
>NZ_JBHSEB010000073.1:0-31087 GCF_042651925.1 Catenibacterium sp. GCM10023432
AATATCGTTACGGTATTTTTGCTGAATAAGATAACCTAAAGCAACAATTTTCTTAAAAAGAGCGAAAAAATAAATATAGAATTTATGCAAATGACAATAACTGTTAGGAAATAGAGTATGTTAAAAATTTAATTTTATGCTATAATGTGTTATACAGACAAAATGAAAGGGGTTACTTTATGGAAAAGACACTCGAATATGCAGGAATTAAAAACTATACAGGAAAAGCACATTATAATTTATGTCCTGCTAAATTAGTAGAATATGCTTTAAAGCGTAAAGAAGGATTATTAACTGACCAGGGTGCATTAGTTGTAAAAACAGGAAAATATACTGGTCGTTCACCACATGATAAATTTATTGTAGATACACCAGAGGTACATGAACAGATTGCCTGGGGTGATGTCAATGTAGCCATGAGTGTAGAACACTACAATGCATTAAAAGAAAAAGTACTTGAATATATGAGTGACAAGGAATTATTCGTCTTTAAAGGCTTTGCAGGAGCTGATAAGAAATATCGTCGTAAATTCACTGTCATCAATGAACTTGCATGTCAGAACCTATTTATCCATCAATTATTGATTAGGCCTACAAAAGAAGAATTAGATAATTTTGGTTTGACAGATTATACAATTCTCGTTGCGCCAGGATTCCATTGCGTTTCTGAAGTAGATCATACTAACTCGGAAGCAGCTATTATTATTAACTTTACAGAACGTACAGTTATTATTGTAGGTTCACAATATTCAGGAGAAATCAAGAAATCAGTTTTCACAATCATGAACTATTGCATGCCTTTGCAGGAAAATATTCTCCCTATGCATTGCTCAGCTAATATGGATCCAGATACTGGAGAAACAGCTATCTTCTTTGGTTTATCTGGTACAGGTAAAACAACACTTTCTACAGACCCCAATAGAATGTTGATTGGGGATGATGAACATGGATGGAGTGAAGAAGGTATCTTCAACTTTGAAGGTGGATGTTATGCAAAGACAATTAACTTATCTCCTACAGGAGAACCTGATATCTATCGTGCTATCCGTTTTGGTTCAGAACTAGAAAACGTAGTTGTAGATGCAAAGACTAGACAGCCAGATTATGATGATGGTACTCTTACAGAGAATACACGTGTCGGTTATCCTATTGAATATATTCAAAATGCTCAGATTCCAGGAGTAGGTGGAGTACCTAAAGTCGTTATTTTCTTAACTGCAGATGCCTTTGGTGTATTACCACCAATCTCTAGACTTGATCATGATGCGGCTATGTATCAATTCGTTACTGGATTTACATCTAAAGTTGCAGGTACAGAAAGAGGTATCAGTGAACCACAGCCTACATTCTCTACGTTATTTGGAGAACCATTCATGCCTTTAGATCCAGGTATCTATGCACAGTTACTTGGTTCACGTCTAGAAGCCTATGGTACTAAGGTTTATTTAGTGAACACTGGATGGAATGGTGGACCTTATGGTATTGGTTCACGTATGAAACTATCATATACACGTGCTATGGTCACTGCAGCAGTCAATGGATCATTAGATAATGTCATCTATTATTATGATTCACGCTTTAATCTTCATGTCCCTCAATCATGTCCTGGAGTCCCAGAATATGTATTAAACCCTAAGGATACATGGGCTAATAAGGAAGCTTATGAAGATATGGCCAATGAACTTGCTATGATGTTTGAAGCAAACTTCAATACTAAGTATCCACATATGCCAGAAAATATTAGAAAAGCAGGACCACATCCTAAGAAATAAAAGCCACTTCATGTGGCTTTTTTGGGGGTTTTATGAGAGAAATAGGTAAGAGTAAAATAGAATATCCAGATACTTATATTGTGGTAGACATAGAAGCAACAGGGTTAAATCCTGAAACGGAAAGACTTATCGAAGTTGCAGCTATTAAGTATGTCAATCATAAAGAAGTGGCACGCTATAGTGAACTCATTAACCCATTAAGAGATCAATTACCTGTAGACTTACTAGATAAGGATAAGACTATCTATATAAGTGATTTTATTGAGAATCTCACTGGTATTTCTAATCGTATGTTACATGATGCAAGAGGAGAAAAAGATGTCCTTAGAGAGTATATTAAGTTCATTGGGAATGATGTGATCATTGGTCATAATGTCCGCTTTGATATTCGTTTTATCTATGATGCACTTCTAAGAGATTATGGAGTCCTCTTTCAAAATGATTATATCGATACATTGAAGATTGCAAGAAAACTATTACATGAAGATTTGAAACGCTATAGACTCAAGGATCTTGCAGATCATTATCATATTGATTATTCTCATGCACATCGTGCAGTGAATGATTGTGAAATTACGCATGATGTATATGAAATGATGATGGAAGATATCTTTGATCACTTTGGGACAATAGAGAATTATCGTAAGAAAAGAAAGAATAAAAAATAATTAGTAGATGATTCAAATAGATTGATTGTGTGTATAATTATGATTTAATATCGATATGAAAGAGGTGATGAATATGATTATTAAACCATCAGCTATGTTAAGAAATGATTATTCTTCTATTTCTAAGTTGGCTAAAACGTCAAAAGAACCTATTTATATTACAAAAAACGGTGAAGGTGACGGAGTATTTATGAGTTTAGAGGCATTTGAAAGAAGAGAACAATTGTTAGATTTGCGCTTCAGTGTGTTAGAAGCTGAAGAAGAAAGATTAAGCGGAAAGCCTACAATGAGCATTTCAGAAGCAAGGGAGGCTCTTGCTAGAAGAAGATATGGAAAATTGTAAAATTGAGATTCTTCCTCGTGCCTGGGAGGATCTGACTTAAATAGAAGATTTCTATTATTTAGAATATGGTATTGAAAGTGCTCAAAAAGTGTCAGGCTCAATTTTAGAGTCTATTGAAACTCTAGAAGAATTTCCCAATATAGATGTATTTACACCAGATGAGCGATTAAATCAATTGTGTTATAGAATGTTTGTCATTAATCAGAAATATGTTGCGATTATTAAATATCTGGATAAAAAATATATATTTATCGAATTATTAACACAAAAAGGGATTACGACAAGTTATTTTTGTAACGTACTATCGATATATATATTTGATGAAGTATCAAAGAGTCATGGTAATATATATGACTCTTCTTTTGGATAAATATTCCAAAAACTACGCGAAAGCCCGCTCCTTTAGGTTTGGATTGATAATATACAATATAAATAACAGAATAATCAAAAAATAATTTTTAAACGCCTATTAATAGGCGTTCTAGAAGATGAATCTAACGCATGGAGTTTCTAGCTGTTGTATAATCTTATTAGAAAGCTGATAGAGGTTATAAACAGATGCTAAACAAAGTGCTAATGCTTTAGAAATCTTCTCTTTAGCAGTTCATTTATAGGTATTCTAATAACATTAATGACTTTATTAAATCCTTCAAACACATGAAATAGCTTTATGTTATTTTGTGTGATTTTTGCGATTGTTACTAGTATTACCAGATCAAACGTGTAGATAAGACCACTCTCATATATTGTCGAATTGTTTGTTGAAATTAAGTCTAGCAGATCACAGAAAACAATATTAATAGAATAATATACATTTTGAAAGTGAAGTGAATATTATGGCAAACTTTGTTGTTGAATTTCCATTAAAGATAGAAAAATATCAAGAGGATATTTTGAATAAGCGTTTTGAAATTGGAAGACAGATTTATAATTCATTAGTCAACGTAACTCAGAAGCGTTATAAAGAAATGATCAAGACAAAGAAATATAGAGACCTTATGTCTTCTCTGACTGGCAATAAGAAGACAGATAAAGATATCTGGAAACAAATTAATGATATTCGCAAGCAGTATGATATGTCAGAGTATTCATTTTATAAGGATGTCAAGATGATGCAGAAGCATTTTAAAGATAATATTGATTCACTTACTGCTCAAAAGATTGCGACTGCATTATGGAAATCTTATGAAAAATTCCTCTATGGCAATGGTAAAAAAGTCTATTATAAGAAATATGGTACATTAGATAGTCTTGAAGGAAAATCAAATGGTTCTGGTATCCGTTTCAAAGATGATATGATATTCTGGAATGGTCTAGAAATTCCAGTTATTATTGATTACAGTAATTATTATGAATATCAAGCTATGCAATGCAAAATCTGTTATAACAGAATCGTTAGAAAATTTATAAGGAATAAGTATAAATACTATGTTCAGATTGTTTTCAAAGGAAATCCACCAGTAAAAGTAGATAATGAAACAGGTGAAATAAAGCATTGTATTGGTGATGGTGATGTTGGTTTAGACATCGGCACTAGAACTATTGCGATTGTAAGTCAATCCGATGTGAAGATATTAGAACTTGCAGACAGAATTCAAAATATTGAAAATCAGAAACGAAGAATTCTTAGAAAAATGGACAGGTCAAAACGTTCTACAAATCCTGATAATTATAATGAAGATGGAACTATTAAGAAACAAGGCAATAAGAAGGTCATATGGAACAAATCAAATCATTACATAAAATATCAGAATGAATTAAGAGAATTATACAGAAAACAGGCAGCTATACGTAAATATCAGCATGAATGTCTAGCTAATTATATTATATCTCTTGGTAACAAGGTGTATGTTGAAAAGATGAATTTTGCCGGACTTCAAAAACGTGCTAAAAAGACTGAAAAGAATGATAAAGGTAAGATTAAGCGAAAGAAGCGATTTGGTAAATCTTTGGCTAATAAAGCACCAACAATGCTCTTGACAATAATAAATAGGAAACTAGGCTATTATGGTGAGCAGCTAATAAAGATAGATACTTCCGAAGCAAAAGCAAGTCAGTTTAATCATTTCGATAGAACATATACTAAGAAATCCTTGTCACAAAGATGGAATAATTTTGATGGAGTAAAAATACAGCGAGACCTTTATTCCGCTTTCTTAATAATGAATATAGCAGATGATTTAAAGAGTTTTGATATTGATAAATGTAATGACAGATTTGAGAACTTCTATTGGCTTCATAATTTGGAAGTTGAAAGATTAACAGGTAAAAAGAATTTAAGTAGTATATCAATTTAAAAGAGAAATATACAAAAGGTTTTGATACGAGCCTAACGCTATCGCTAATTCATTCAATAGAATGATTGATAGTGAAAGTCTTATAGAAACTCATTAGTTTCATATGCTTTCGAGTATATTTGGAAGTGAATGTATATAAGAACCCAACGTATTTTAGCCGTTGGAGTGTCAGAAAAGTCTCACCAACTGATATTATGGTATATAATTGGTATTCAATGCTGATGATTATATCAGGACTCGTGTTTATACTAATCGGAGATAGAAAGGAAAAGAACTAACATGAACAAAATCGCAAGCTTTACAGTCAATCATTTGACTTTATTACCAGGTATTTACGTATCTAGAAAAGATAAGGTAGGAGAAGAAGTCATTACTACCTTTGATATTCGTATGACAGCACCTAACAGAGAACCTGTTATTAATACAGCTGAAATCCATACTATGGAACATTTAGGTGCCACTTTCTTAAGAAACCATAAGGACTGGGCAGAAAAGGTTATTTACTTTGGTCCTATGGGATGTCGTACAGGATTTTATATGATTCTTGCAGGAGATTTAGAATCTAAAGATGTTGTAGACTTAGTGACTGAAATGTTTACTTTCATGGCTGAATTTGAAGGTGATGTTCCAGGTGCTGCAGCAAGAGATTGTGGTAACTATTTAGATATGAACTTACCTCTAACTAAGATTGTTGCGAAAAGATTCTTAGATAACACTCTTAAGAATATCACAGAAGAACATTTAGTATATCCAGACTAAGACTTCCTCGGAAGTCTTTTTACTTGTACGTACATTTCTTGCCTATATAACTATTTAAATGTATACTAGAGACAGGAGGTATATTATGACGAAATATCAGAAAATATATCAGGACCTACTTGAGAAAATCAAGAGAGGAGATATCAAACCCCATACACTTTTACCAAGTGAAAGTGAACTTATGAAAATCTATGATGCATCAAGAGATACTGTACGAAAGGCTTTGAATCTTTTGTTAAATGATGGTTATATTCAGAAGAATAAAGGAAAAGGATCTGTTGTATTAGATATTAATCGTATCGCATTTCCTGTATCAGGAGTGACAAGTTTTAAAGAACTAAAGAAGACTCTTCATGGTGAAGTCAAAACGATAGTGACACTTTTTAGTGAAGAAAAGCCTGATGAAGAGATACAAAAAGCACTCTATGTAAAAGATGATCTTGTATATCATGTCAAAAGAATAAGACAAATAGAGGGAGAAAAGATCATTCTAGATGAAGATTATCTTAATAAGAGTATTGTAGAAGGATTAAGCTATCAGGATGCAGAAAACTCACTCTATGAATATATTGAAAAGAAATTAGGATTAAAGATCAGTTTCGCAAGAAAAGAAATAACTGTAGTAAAGGCAACAGAAGAAGAAAAACAATTATTAGATATGCTTGATTATGACCTTCTTGTATGTGTTAAATCTTATGTTTATCTTGAAGATGCCACTTTATTTCAGTATACAATATCAAAACATAGACCGGATAAATTCCGCTTTGTAGATTTCGCAAGAAGATCTGAATTATAAGATTAGATGAAAGGTCTAATCTTTTTTTCTCTATTGACGTGCCTGTACGCACATAATAAGATACGTGTGTCAGGCATGTATGTACTACTCATAAAAATGGAGGGTTTTATGGAAGAAATAACTGTAGTTAGCGATGGGGAATTTTTAGTTTTTAAAAGTGATTCTGAAAAAGATTTAGAAATGGATGTTTATTATGGATATGATTCATCAAAGATGAATGAAGGAAAAAAATTTTTATTTACTATGACAGAAAGACAAATGATAATTAAAAATCCGGATTTAAATCATCGTTTATTTTTCTTGGTTTGTCCAAAAGAAGGTAAGAATTATGTTATTTCTACAAGATTGGTTAATCTTGATGGAACAGATAATTTCAGAGATTGTGGGGGATATGAAACAATAGAAGGGAGAAGAGTGAAGTGGGGATTGTTGTATAGATCGGATCAACTTTCAAATATTTCAGAGAGAGATGTTACTTTTCTTAAAAACATGGGATTAAAAACTATAGTTGATTATCGCAGTAAAAGTGAAGCAAGTGCTGCACCAAACAAAGAGATTTCTGACGCTAACACTTATTCCTTAGATCCTTATGCGAAAACTGCTCAGCTAGCAGCAGGTTCTATTGATGATGATGTGAATAAAAGTATTTTAGATTTATTAAAGGAACATAAATTTTATCCTGAAAAATATGGAGATCCTGAAGAAAATATGTATAAACAATATAAAAAATTCATTTATTCAGATTCCTCTAAAAAAGCATATAGAGAACTTATAAAATTAATTTTAGATGAACATAATTTACCATTAGTGCAGCATTGCAGAGGCGGTAAGGATAGAACTGGATTTGGAGTTGCAATCATACTATTAGCACTTGGTGTTCGTGAAGAGTGTGTGATTTATGATTATACACTGACAACTCAATATAGAGTTACAAAAAATAAAAAACAAATGAATCTTTATAAAAAATACACAAAAGATGAACAGACGTTAACCCTATTATCTACATTGCAGCAATCTAAAGAAATTTACATGGAAACAGCTATAAATGAGATGAAAAAGACTTACGGTTCAATAGATTCTTATTTAAAAGACGCTTTAGGTATTGATCAAGATGTAAAAGAAAAATTAAAAGAAATATTCTTATATGAGGAGTGTTAAAGGTATCATATTGATAAAACTAAGCTTAAAGACTAATTTCGCAAGAAAATCAGAATGATAAGATTAGATGAAAAGTCTAATCTTTTTTTATTTTCTCTATTGACCTACCTGTACGTACATGTTAAGATATGCACATATCAGACATGTACGTACAGGTTATTAAAATAAAGGAGAGAGAATATGGCAAAATATACTGAAGATGCAAAAGCACTACTTGAGTATGTTGGTGGTACAGACAATATTCAGGCAGTCACACATTGCGTCACAAGAATGAGATTTGTTTTATTTGATGAAAAGAAAGCAGATGTTGAACGTATTGAAGAGATTCCATCTGTCAAAGGTACTTTTACTCAATCTGGTCAGTTCCAGGTTATTATTGGAAATGATGTTCAGTTGTTCTATAACGATTTTATTGAAATTTCGGGTATTGAAGGTGTTTCTAAAGAGGCTTTAAAGTCTGAAGCAAAGACAAATCAGACTACACTCCAAAAAATCATTGGCAATCTAGGAGAAATATTTGCACCAATTATTCCAGCTTTAATTTGTGGTGGTTTAATTCTTGGCTTTAGAAATGTGATTGACTCTATTCAGATGTTTGATCATGGTACAAAAACATTAGTTCAGATTTCTCAGTTCTGGAGTGGTGTAGATAGTTTCTTATGGTTAATTGGTGAAGCAGTCTTCCATTTCTTACCAGTCACAATTGTTTGGTCTATTACTAAGAAGATGGGTACAAACCAGGGCTTAGGTATTATCCTTGGTATTACACTTGTATCCCCTCAGTTGTTAAATGCCTATGCAGTCGCTTCTACGCCTGCTGCGAAAATTCCTGTATGGGACTTTGGTTTTACAACAGTTCAGATGATTGGTTATCAAGGACAGGTTATCCCGGCTATTCTTGCAGGATTTGTCTTAGTATACCTAGAAAAGTTCTGGAGAAAAGTAAGTCCTAGTGCAATCAGTATGATTGTTGTCCCATTCTTTTCAATTGTACCTGCTGTATTAATTGCGCATACAGTTGTAGGTCCAATTGGATGGACAATTGGTAATTTTATTTCTGATGTTGTCTGGGCAGGTCTTACTTCTCCATTTAGATGGTTATTTGCTGGTGTATTTGGTTTTGTCTATGCACCACTTGTAATCACTGGTCTTCATCATATGACAAATGCGATTGATACACAGCTCACAGCTACTTTTGGTGGTACATTATTATGGCCAATGATTGCATTATCTAATATTGCACAAGGTTCATCAGTACTTGCTATGTGTGTCTTACAGAAAAACAATAAGAAAGCAAAAGAAATTAATATCCCTTCTTGTATTTCATGTTATCTAGGTGTTACAGAACCTGCTTTATTTGGTGTTAACTTAAAATATACATTCCCATTTTTCTGCGGAATGATTGGTTCAGCTTGTGCTGCCATCTTCTCTGTATCAACTGGAACTATGGCTGCCTCAATCGGTGTTGGGGGAATTCCTGGAATTCTATCTATCATACCTAAATATATGTTTAACTTTGCGATTGCAATGCTTATCGCTATTATTATTCCTTTCACATTAACTTATATCTTAGGTAAGAAAAAATTAAATGAAGTAGACTTCAATGGAAAAGTTAAACCTGTAAATGAAGTATTTCATTCTCCATTAAAGGGGAAAGTCATTCCTTTAAATGAAGTAGATGACCAGGTATTCTCTCAAGGATTGATGGGTGAAGGATTTGCGGTAGAATTAACAGATGGTGAAGTCAAAGCACCATTTACTGGTGAAGTTGTGATGACATTCCCTACTAAACATGCATATGGACTATTAAGTGATGATGGTATTGAAATACTTATTCATTTAGGTATGGATACAGTAGAACTCAATGGGGAAGGATTTGAATGTCTTGTAGAAAAGGGACAAAGAGTCAAACAAGGTGAAACAATTGCGAAAGTCAATCTAGATTATGTGAAAGAACATGGTAAGTCACTTGTATCACCGGTCGTATTTACTTCTCATCAGCATATTGAGTTAAAGGATGTTAAAGAAACTGATAATAATCAGGAAATTATAGAAATCAAGTAGGAGGTTATTGTGTTAAATTTTAAAGATAAAGTTGTTTACCAGATCTATCCAAAATCATTTTATGATTCTAACAATGATGGTGTAGGGGATATAAAAGGTATTACTTTAAAGTTAGATTATCTTAAAGAACTAGGTATAGATTATATTTGGATGAATCCTATCTTTATCTCACCACAAAAGGATAATGGTTATGATGTAGAAGACTATAAGCGTATTAATCCTGCTTTTGGAACGATGGAAGATCTAGAAGAACTGATCTTTGAAGCTAAAAAAAGAAACATTTATTTAATGTTTGATATGGTTTTCAACCATACCTCTACTGAACATGTCTGGTTTAAGAAAGCTATGGCCGGTGATGAAAAATATAAGAATTACTATTATTTTAAGAAACCTAATGAAGATGGTTCAATGCCTACTAACTGGGAATCTAAGTTTGGTGGTCCATGCTGGGAATATGTAGATAAGTTTGATGAATACTATTTACATCTCTTTGATGTGTCTATGGCTGATTTAAACTGGTCTAATCCTGATGTAAGAAAAGAAGTAAAAGATATTGTTCAGTTCTGGATTGATAAAGGTATCAAGGGATTTAGATTTGATGTTATTAATTTAATTGATAAGATGAAGTTTGAAGATGATTATGAAGGTGTGGGAAAGAGATTTTATACAGATGGTCCTCTTGTACATGATTATTTAAGAGAATTGAATGAAGCCACATTTGGTCGCTATGACGGTATGGTCACAGTAGGAGAGATGTCTGCTACAACTATAGAAAACTGTATTGGATATACAAATCCAGATCATCATGAGTTAAGCATGGCTTTTAACTTCTATCACTTGAAAGTAGATTATAAGAATAAAGAAAAATGGACAGTCATGCCATTTGATTTTAAAGAACTTAAAGACTTATTTAACTCATGGGAATTAGGTATGCAGGAAAATAATGGATGGAATGCCTTATTTTGGAACTGTCATGATCAGCCTAGAAGTATCTCACGTTTTGGAAATGATACAAAATATCATAAAGAATCAGCTAAGATGTTAGCTGCAAGTATTCACTTACAAAGAGGAACACCTTATATTTATATGGGTGAAGAAATTGGTATGACAAACGCATATTTCACTGATTTAAGTCAATACAAAGATGTAGAAAGTATCAACTATTATCATATTATGAAGGATGAAGGTTATACTGATGAAAAAATCTATGAAATACTTCAGGCTAAATCACGTGACAATGCAAGAACACCAATGCAGTGGACGTCTAGCGGAGGATTCTCTACACATACGCCTTGGATTGAAATGAATCCAAGATGTAAAGATATTAATGTAGAAGATGCATTAAAAGACAAAGATTCTATTTACTACTTCTATAAGAAACTTATTGAATTAAGAAAAACTCATAAGGTCATTAGTGTTGGTACTTATACACCTTTATTTGAAGAGAGTGACTGTCTTTATGCATTTAAGAGAAATTATGAAAATGAAGAACTTATTGTGTTAAATAATTTCTATGCTGAAGAAACTTCAGTGTCTATTGACAATATTGAAGATTATGAAGTAATGATTTCTAACTATCAGGATCATGACTTAAAGAAAGAATTACATATCAGACCTTATGAAACAGTGGCTTTATATAAAAAGAAATAATTGATATAATACTCTTATAAAGAGAGGTATTATTATGCATTTATTCTTGACAAGCTCAAACTTAACATTAAATGGTCAATATATTAATGAAGAGAATGGTTTCCGTTCTCTTCTTTTTGATGTTCTTCCTCGTCATATTCGTTGTCTTTATATTGCATCTGATCCAATTGATACGATTTATAATGATGAATGGGGAAACAACCAAAAGAAAGCCTTGATGAATAGTCATTTCTTAGTGGATACATTTACTATCCTGGATGATCGAAACAAAGAGAAGACAGAAGAACTCGTGAAAGAATCAGATCTTATCATACTTGGAGGAGGACATGTGCCTACTCAAAACAAGTTCTTCAGAGAAATCCACTTAAAGAAGTATTTAAAGGAGTATGAAGGTGTGATAGTAGGTGTCAGTGCCGGTTCTATGAACTGTGCAAAGACTGTATACGCCATGCCTGAACTTCCAGGAGAATATTTGGATAAGAAGTATCAAAAATATCTTCCGGGGTTAGAACTCACCCAAACAATGATCATTCCGCACTATAATGAAATACATGATGATTGTTTAGATGGTGTTCATATATTCAAGGATATTGCCTATCCTGATAGTGCCAAAAGGACATTTATTGTATTGGTAGATGGAAGCTTTATCCATATTCATGAAGGAAAAGAAATGATTCATGGACTATCTTATAAAATAGAAAAAGGAAAACAAACACTTATACAAGAAAAAGATTGTATGTTCACATTGGATTCATAAAGAGGGGTTATATTATAAATGTATTAAGAAACTCCCTTAAAAAAATATCTTAATACACAAGAGCAAAAGAAAATTGTTTTTAACTCTCCCCTTAAAACATAATTGTAAACAAGAAGGACGTTTCAATGCGAAGCGTCTTTTTTGTATAGCACCATATAAAAAACAAGCTGGATAACTAGCTTGTTAGTCTATTAAACCTGTATCTCTTAAGAGCAAAATAAAACGCCGTGTTTACCGCAATTCATCCCACCTCCTATAATGTGGGGGAATTCTTGCTCACGGCGTGTTAAAAGGATCTGATTAAAAACGTTTTTTATAGCATACCTGTGGTTTAAGGGTATCCAAATTTTTATTTGTAACGTGAATATAAATATTGTATGATATTTATATCATGAAGAGAGGAAGTTATATTATGGACTACGATCAATATCTTGAAGAATGCAAAAAAATCAAAGAAAGAAACTATCTTCTTTTAGATCTTTTTAAAGACGATCTTATTCAATCAGGTTTAAAAGATAAAACTATTAGCCGTCATCTTTCCAATGTAGAATTCTATATTAATGAATTTTTACTATATAGGGATGCTTATCCTATGGAAGAAGGGCTTAATATGCTTGATGATTATTTAGGAGACTTTTATATCCGTAAATGTTTATGGTCTACGCCTGGTAATATTAAGTCAACTGCAGCAAGTATAAAGAAATTTTATAAATCTATGTTAGCTCATGGAGAGATAGATAAAGCGGGTTATCATTACTTATGTTCTTTGATCAAAGATTCTATGGAGGTATGGCAGACGGACTGTGCTATTTATAATGATCCAGAAAGTCCTAATCCATTTTTTCCGTTTTAAAGGGGCTGTAACGAATAGATAGTATTTACTACTACCTTGAGCGTTACAGTTCTTTTTCATTTTTCAGACGCACCTAAAAAGAACCTTCCTATTTCTTTAAAAAATATCATCTGAAAAATAATCTAAACATCTTCTTGATCTCTTCGTTTTTGTTTCATCTTTCGTTTGTGGTATTTCCTGATATTATGCCCCATTGCAACAAGGTACATCTCCATCTGAACATTGTCATGCCCTCTTCTGTAGAGTCTGTCATGACCTATATTCTCCTTAAGATCACCGAATGTTTCTTTTGTTTTATTATCTTTCTTGTACATGAGTTTTTTACCTCCTTCACTTATAATATTTTTCTTGCTTCTTTATGAAATTTATCAAGTTCCTTGTAGTAGTTTATGCATCTTCTGATTTTGGATTTAGTGCATCTGGATTTGAATAGACAACCATCACAGTGACAATTTATTGGACAATGAAATGACGAGGAGGAAACAAAAAGAGTAACTCTCCTTAATTGTTCAATCGTGGATTTACCATTATACTTTGAGTAGAAACAAAAATTCATAGTATTGTGGGATTACCGCAAACAAATAAGGAGGGTTACCTATAATTATAGTAATAAAAATTGGGATGGATGTCCATACTACAAACTACACTTTATACATTTTTTAAAGTGGAATTTAACCTTTCACTTTAGATTTCAAAAAAAATATGAAAATCTAGTAGCGCATATGTTTGATTATTCATAACGCGTATCATTACAAATCAAATATACCACAAAATGCGGACCTCAGTCCGCATTTTGCTTTTTATGAAACTGTAATGAGTTGTTTACCTGTTACAGCCCTTAATCTATAAGTCCTGTCTCTCTTAATAAGAGTTCTAGATCTGTACCTTTTACATTCTTTAATACAGTCTTTAAAAGCATCTTTTCCTTGAAGTTTAATGGCAACTCATTAATCTTCTTTTTATCTACTGCATAATAAGCTGCTCTTAATAATTCTCTGATATCATATTGAGAACCCCATACTTCAGGTACACCACGATCGACATTCAGTAATGTATAGACACTTTCCATACCTGTACGCATAGAATATTCAGTCGTAAAGATAGTATCTCTTGGTGTCTCTGCGAACTGTCCAATAAATGCGAAGTTCACTGCACCTTCTGGTACAACTTTAGGACGGTCTACATTCTTTCTAGGTTGGAAGAAGGCATTGATATAAGGCATAAAGCATGTTGTTGTATTACATGCATTTTCTGAATAGTCTTTGATCTTGCTTTCATCCATACCAATATGGTAAAGCCATTCCTGACAGATTTCTTCACCTGTACAATCTCTCATAGCTTTCTTAATATAGTTACCTTCTGTATCAGTATGAAGAGCATAGAGCCATACAAGTACTGTATCTTTATTCTGAGATCTAAACTGTGGCTGACGGTTAATAGTCCATGATAAGAACCAATTGTTTACACTGTCCTTAACAGTCACAATACCACCTGTAGTGACCTTACCTGCACGAGGATCACGTTTACAAATATTCATAATATGCTGAATGATATCTTCATTAGATGTTTCTACAGTGGCACTCATCCAGTTAGTCGCTTCTGTATCACTGCAGAATACATCAGGATGTCCATATTCGTCATGTTTAGCTTGTTTCGCAATATTCTTCCATAAATCCCATGATTCACCCTGACCATTCACAATATGAGATAAATCAGGGGCATGTTTCTGATCACCATAACTTGATGTATCAGTACAACATCCATTAGTAATAAAGACTAAATCATCTGCAGTTAAAGGAATAGACTGTTCTTCATTATCTTTGACATAAATAAGTTCCTTAGCTGTCTTCTTGCCATCAACTTCTTCAATAACGACATTCTTAACATCCATACCAAACTGAACATCTACATCATGCTTCTTTAGATATTCAATTAAAGGTAAAATCATACTTTCATACTGATTATACTTAGTAAATCTTAAAGCACTGAAGTCTGGTAAACCATCAATATGATGCACATAACGACATAAATAACGCTTCATTTCTAACGCGCTAGACCATTTCTGGAAGGCGAACATAGTCTGCCAATATAGCCAGAAATTAGTTTCCCAGAATGATTCTGGCAATACATCTGAAATCTTCTTATCTTCAAGATCTGCTTCAGGCGTAATAAAGAGCTGGGACAATGCCATTGCGCTATCTTTATCTAATTTAAATAGCTTATCAGTATGCGCATCTTCCCCTTTATTGACTGTTGCACGACATAAAGAGTAGTTAGGGTCATGCTTATTAAGCCAATAATATTCATCTAATACAGATACGTTAGGTGTTTCAATAGAAGGGACATCACGGAATACATCCCACATGATTTCAAAGTGGTTATCCATTTCACGTCCTCCACGCATATAGAAGCCTTTATGAACATCTTTATAACCATCACAGCTTCCACCTGCAAGTTCTAGCTTTTCTAATAAATGAATATGATTTCCAGGCATCTGCCCATCTCTTACTAGATAGAAGGCAGCAGTTAAACCTGCCAAGCCTGTTCCAATAATATAAGCTGATTTCTTTTCAACACCCTCTGGTTTTTCTGGGTGTGCAAATGCTTCGTAAGTTCCTGATGAATAATACATAATTCATACCTCCTTGATATGACTTTAGTATATATCAAGTATTAAAATTTTAATTTAGACAAACAAAAAGCCATGATAAATATCTTATCATGACCAATCAAGTGTAAAAATTTTAATCAAAGAATTAGTTTTGATGAATTTCAAATCTTTTAAGAGCTCTTTTGATACATCCATCCATAATTTCATTCATTTTATCAGACAATAACTCAGGACTTTCTTTTATATCATCTTTCATCCAGTCAATCAATAATCCAACAATACAATAAGAATAGAAGCGGGCAATAAACTCTTTATCTGATTCTTTAATAGATATTTCTTGGGCTTCTTCCTCTATCTTCATTTTAAATAGTCCTTGAATCATTGGAGATAAATAGCTTTGAAACTCTTCTTGATGTAAGGAATGATATACATTCATAATATAGATCTGGTCTTCTTTCATCTTATAGAGAAGACGAATACATCCTTCAGGGTAGATATTTGTATCTAATAGTAATTGATGTATTTCATCTAAGATGATCCATGAAAGAAGATGATGCATATCTGTAAAATGATAATAGAAAGTCATTCGGTTAATACCACATTCCTTTGTGAGATCACCAATGGTGATCTTATTGAAAGGTTTTCTTAAAAGTAATGTCTTTAAAGAGTCTTCCAATGCATGTTTTGTGATCTGTGACATATGTTTCACCTGCGCTTTCTACTATTGTATGAGTTGCATAAGATCTAGTCAAACAAGTCCTTCTTTTTCTTCTTATATATAAATAAGGAAATCATGGCCGTAAATACTTCTGTAATCCAGAATGCATGCCATACGCCAGTTGGTCCAAGTAGTGAAGAAAGGATATAAGCGCATGGAAGAATAATGACTACATAACGACATAAAGAGATAATTAAAGATGGAATACCCATACCAAGTCCTTCAAGTACACCACCGGAAGTAAGAGAAAGTGAAGAGAAGACAAAAGAAATACTAATAATACGTAAGGCTACAATACCTGCGTTAAGTGTTTCTTCATTTGTAGTAAAGAGTCCCATGATTTCTTTAGGAAATACAAAACAAAGAAATGTTCCTGCAATCATAATAATTAAACTTAAAGACAAAGTAAGCTTATAAATCTTATTAACACGTTTATATTCTTTAGCTCCATAGTTATATCCTACAAGTGGTCTAATACCCTGGATAATCCCATTGGTTGGCATAAAAACAAATGTCTGAAGCTTATAATAGATACCAAGTACAACGACATAGATAGCTGAATAGCTTACTAGAATCGCATTTAGTACAGAAATAAGAACAGAAGGGAGCGCAATATTAAGTGTAGCAGGAATACCAATTCCATATAGCTTCTTATAATACTTATGGTTTTTTAATGCTTCTTTATGGATACGTAGTGGTAATTCCACCTTATAGTAAAATAGGTATAGAATACAAGGAATAGTCTGTCCAATACCCGTAGCCAGTGCAGCTCCCGCAATACCCATTGCAGGAATAGGACCTAACCCAAAGATAAGAATAGGATCAAGAATGATATTAGTCACACATCCAATAATCATAATCTTCATAGTCAAAGCCATACGTCCTAATGATTGACATACTTTTTCAAATGCGATTCCTACCTGAATCACAAAAGAGAATGAGAAGGCAATACGTCCATATAATATTCCATCCTTTAATACAACAGGATCATTTGTAAAGAATTTTAAGAATGTAGGAATAAATAATACACAGACAACCATTAAGATTATTCCATGTATTGCAGAGAGTAATAATCCCTGGGCCATAGAATCTTCTGCTTTCTTATGATCCTCTGTGCCTAGATAGAAGGCAATAACTGCATTCATACCCACACCAAAACCTACTGCAATCGCAGTAATTAAGTTCTGGATAGGGAATACTAAAGATAAGGCATTCATCGCATTCTCGCTAATACGAGCTACAAAGAAGCTATCGACAATATTGTAGAGAGAATTGACAAGCATGGATAAAACCATTGGTAAGCTCATCGATAATACTAAAGGGAGTATAGGTTTTGTTTTCATATAATCTTGATTCATAATTTTCCTCCTAAACATACAAAAAGCCACACAACGTAAAAAACGCTGTGTGGCGAAAATAAGATTTCTCTGACAAAAATCCACAACCAAAAGGTTTTGTACATAGACACTATCATATATAGAATATAATGTCAATTATTTTAAATATATGGTATATTAAGTGTAAAAGTATGGTATATATATTTCCTAAATCGGGATTATTGCACTGAAATGAGATGGTGCTATAATGGAACATATAGTAAATAGGAGATATATGTTTGAGAAGAACTGTATTTATCTATGAGTATAAGTTGATAGGGATTAGATGAATATAAAAGTTGTATGTATAGATGTCCATATACATATTAAGTATATCTTCACTACTTACTTACAATTATGAAAGGTAGGAGATAAAATGGTAGGAATTATCCTTGCGAGTCATGGACAGTTTGCAGAAGGCATTTTCCAGTCAGGATCTATGATCTTTGGTGATCAGGCTAACGTTAAAGCCTGCACATTAATGCCTAGCGAAGGCCCAGATGATATTCGCAGAAAAATGGAAGAAGCGATTGCTGGTTTTGAAAATCAGGATGAAGTATTATTCCTTGTAGACCTTTGGGGTGGAACACCATTCAATCAGGCAAGTGCTTTACTTAATGGACATGAAGATAAGTGGGCTATTGTCACTGGTTTAAATTTACCAATGTTGATTGAAACTTATGCATCTCGTATGTCTATGGAAACAGCTCATGAAATCGCAACACATGTCACTGAAGTGGCAAGAGATGGTGTTAAACCAAAACCTGAAACACTAGAACCTAAGAAGGAAGAAAAGGCAGCAGCAGCTGCACCAGCACCTCAGGGCGCTATTCCTGAAGGAACAGTTATTGGTGATGGTCACATCAAGTATGTATTAGCAAGAATTGACTCACGTTTATTACATGGTCAGGTTGCTACTGCATGGACTAAGACAACTCAGCCAAACCGTATCATCGTAGTATCTGATGGTGTGGCTCATGATGATCTTAGAAAAGAAATGATTATTCAGGCAGCACCTCCAGGTGTTAAAGCTCACGTTGTACCAATCGATAAGATGATTCAGGTTGCTAAGGATCCACGTTTTGGTAACACAAAAGCATTAGTATTATTTGAAAACCCACAGGATGCACTTCGTGCAATCGAAGGTGGCGTAGACATTAAGACATTGAACTTAGGTTCTATGGCTCATTCACAGGGTAAAGTCGTTTGTACTAAAGCCGTATCAATGGGTCAGGATGATGTTGATACTATTGAAAAGATTATGGCTAAGGGTGTTAAGTTTGATGTGCGTAAAGTACCAAATGATTCACCTGATAACATCAATGCAATCCTTAATAAAGCTAAAGAAGGATTGTCTAAATAAGGGAGGAAATAATTTATGTCAGCAATTTCAATTGTGCTGATTGCGATTGTTGCTTTACTTGCAGGTATGGAAGGTATTCTTGATGAATTCCAGTTCCATCAGCCTCTAGTAGCATGTACGTTAATCGGCTTAGTTACTGGCCACTTAAAGGAAGGTATTATCCTTGGTGGTTCATTACAGATGATTGCCCTTGGTTGGGCAAACGTTGGTGCTGCTGTTGCACCAGATGCTGCTCTTGCATCAGTTGCTTCAGCAATCATCATGGTATTAGGTTTACAGGGTGGTAGTACAAACGTTACTAACGCTATCAATACTTCTATCGCTGTTGCCGTTCCATTATCAGTTGCAGGTTTATTCTTAACAATGATTTGTCGTACTCTTGCAATCCCTATGGTTCACTTCATGGATGCAGCTGCAGAAAAAGGTGACTATAAGGCTATTGAAAGATGGCAGATTGCTGCAATTTTAATGCAGGGTCTTCGTATTATGATCCCAGCAGTTATCCTTTGCTTCGTTCCAGCTAAGGTTGTAACAGGTGCATTAAATTCTATGCCAGCTTGGTTATCTGGTGGTATGGCTGTTGGTGGTGGTATGGTTGCCGCTGTAGGTTATGCAATGGTTATCAACATGATGGCTACAAAAGAAACTTGGCCATTCTTTGCTCTTGGTTTCGTTTTAGCAGCTATCTCAGAACTTACATTAATCGCATTAGGTATTATTGGTGTTGTTCTTGCTTTAATCTATCTTGGATTAAAAGACAAAGCTGGTAAAGGTAATGGTGGCGCTGGAGGATCTGGAGATCCACTTGGTGACATCTTAAATGACTATTAATCTGAAGGAGGACGAACATTATGGCAGATAAGATTACACTATCTAAAAAAGATAGAATGGACGTATGCTGGCGTCATCAGTTCCTTCAGGGTTCTTGGAACTATGAACGTATGCAGAATGGTGGTTGGTGTTTTTCAATTATCCCAGCTATCAAGAAATTATATACAAAAGAAGAAGATAGAGCCGCTGCATTAAAGCGTCATCTAGAATTCTATAATACACATCCTTATGTATCAGCTCCAGTTATGGGTGTTACATTAGCACTTGAAGAAGAACGTGCAAATGGTATGCCTGTAGATGACCAGACTGTACAGGGTGTTAAAGTTGGTATGATGGGACCTCTTGCTGGTGTTGGTGACCCAGTATTCTGGTTTACAGTAAGACCAATCTTAGGTGCATTAGGTGCTTCACTTGCATTATCAGGAAGCATTGTTGGACCATTATTATTCTTTGTAGTATGGAACTTAGTACGTATCGCATTCTTATGGTATACACAGGAATTCGGTTATAAAGTAGGTACTTCTATTGCTAAGGATATGTCAGGAGGACTTCTTGGTAAAGTTACTGAAGGTGCTTCTATCCTTGGTATGTTCATCATCGGTGCATTAGTACAGAGATGGGTATCTATCAGCTTTACTCCAGTAGTATCTCAGGTTACTCAGTCTGAAGGTGCTTATATCAACTGGGATAAGTTACCAAAGGGTGCTGCAGGTATCAAAGAAGCATTAACTCAGTATAGCTCACTTGGTGCTAATGGATTAAATCAGGTTAAGGTTACTACTTTACAGCAGAACTTAGATCAGTTAATCCCTGGCTTAGCAGCATTATTACTTACATTATTATGCTGTTACTTATTAAAGAAAAAGGTATCTCCAATCGTTATCATCATCGCATTATTCATTGTTGGTATCGTTGCAAGAGTTATCGGTATTATGTAATCAATAGAGGCAGTTTTACTGCCTCTAATCTTTAAGGAGGAAATAAAATGGCACAATCACAAAATACAAAAGTTGATTTTTCAATTAAAGCGACTTCACTAAATGGTTTAACTAACTATGGGGATGTCATGGTAGGGGACAAGGCCTTTGAGTTCTATAACGAAAAGAATAAAGAAGACTTTATTCAGATTCCATGGGAAGAAATTGATTATATCAGTGCTTCTGTATATTTTAATAAGAAAATTGCACGTTTCGCAATATTCACTAAAAACAATGGACATTTTACTTTCTCTACACGTAATAATGTGAAAACATTACAGGTGGTTGGAAATCATTTTCCAAAAGAAAAAATGTATCGTTCTCCTACATTCCTTACCATTATTAAAAGGGGTATACGATACATCTTTGACTCTAAATATCGACACAAAGTCAATGATCAGGCTTAATTGCCTGATCATTTTTTTTCTGTTCCATGAAGAATAAGATCTGTGAGAATATGAGATAATTCTTCGATAGGGATATTATGATTATTTATAAACCAATTCATATAAACAGATAATATACCAGGAATATAGAAATCAGCCACAATATTAAATTTCTGTATATCTAATTCCTGTTCCTTTTCAATACGTTTACGAATATATTCTTTAATCGCTTCTACAATCTTTACTATTAAAATAGAGCGATTATTTGTCTTAAAGAGATGACTAAAGAAGTCTAGATCACTATTAATGATTTCAGTAAACTGACTAAAGATTTCTGTGAGAAAATCAGTCATATTCGTAAATTCTATTGCATCAAGTCTTTTAATGAACGTATCAACCGTCAGGTTTTCTATCTCTTCCATAACTTCATAGATATTTGAATAGTAGTTATAGAATGTTTTACGGTTGATATCTGCTTTTTTGGAGATATCAGTGATTGTAATATGATTGATTTCTTTTTCAGATAAAAGTTCTACAAAAGCATTATATATCGCACGTTTTGTCTTAAGAACACGTCTGTCTGTCTTTTTATCCATAGTTTTATCTCACTTTCTAGTAAATATGTATATTTAGTATCATATATATATTATTCTGACCATTTTTTTATTTACATGTCTATATTATAATACAGGCGGATTAAGGGTTTCAACAATGGAGGATAAATGAATGACATACATTGTTCAAAAGAAATTACGTTATCTAGAGAATTGTGGTCGAATCAATGAAACGAAGAATTATATACAGCATGGTTCTATTTCTGTTTATACACATTGTGTAAATGTCGCTCGTATGAGTGTTAAGATTGCGAAATGGCTCCCAATACAAGTCAATATGGACGCTTTAGTCATTGGCGCATTATTACATGATTACTTCTTATATGACTGGCATGATGGAGAAGGAAGACATCTCCACGGGTTCACTCATCCAGAATGTGCTTATAAAAATGCGGAAATGGATTATACATTATCACCACGAGTTAGAAATATTATAGTCAGACATATGTTTCCTTTAACTCCTATTCCTCCAGCATACAAAGAAGCATGGATTGTATGTATTGCGGATAAGATCTGTGCAATAGAAGAGACGTTGTTTAACAGATAAGCTAGAATTTCTAGCTTTTTTTAAAATTATTTGTTGATAGGAATAGAAAAATGACTACCTTTGGAAAAGTGGGGTAGTCATTTTCTTAAATCACAGTGAAGAGTCGCTTACTGGTTGTATGAGCTTTTTATTCTGATTTGAACACTAAAATAACGATATGAGTAATCATAAGTGATCTCTCCATGATACTTATTGACTATATTCACAATAGAACGCATTCCAAACCCATGACCACAATCTTCTTTAGTTGTATTGAAGTTTGGGTTATCTACAAGAGGATTATTGATGCTTGTATTCTTAATATCAATAATGAAATCATTACTCTCTTTATAAATATCAAGAATAATCTTCTTAATAGACTTTGATGTACAATTCTCAATCGCATTATCTAATAAATTACCTAGTAATACATAGAAATCTATCTTATCCATAGGGATATCATCATCAAATTGACTGGCAATAAATTCAATATTCTTATCTTTAATCTTAGATAATTGAGAAGATAGTATAAGATTCAAAGAGGCATTGCCTGTATCCACTGTTTGTGTTTTATTTATTGTATGTAATTGGTTATTAATATGATTATGGAGTGATTCATAATCTTTTTTTTCACAATCTTCCAGTAATGACAACAACATATGATTCATATCATGTTTAATCTTTCTGATTTCGTTCATATGAGAAATGATATTTTCATAATTCTTCTTATTGAATTTCAATTCCTCATTGTTTAATTTTACTAGATAATTCTCTTTCTCTATACTTAGTATTCTATTAACCATCTGATAGATCAATATCACAAGAATAGTAATCAGTACAATTTCTATAGAACTTTCAATGGGAAGAAAACCTTTCTTGAAAATAGTTATAAGATAGGACAAATAGATGAGTATTAAAACAGAATGGATACCAAGATAGAAGGCGGTATATTCTTTAATACGCAGTAAATAATTCTTAAATAAATGCCCTGTAAGAAGTAAAAATACACATAAAAGGATATCTGAACCATAGATTGTATCATGAATAGGTAAAACTAGATCATATATAAAAATATTGATACCCCATGTCATAATCACATAGGTAAGAACCTTAAGAAAGATAAAGTAGAGTGATATAAATAGACATTCTAGAAGTCTGTCATGCTTAAACAGAATGAGGCATAAACTTAATAGACATATACTAAGAAGTCCATTATGTATCAACATAGAAGAAATAATAGAAACAGATGATAATAATAGTACAGAACCAATAAACTTGATTAGATTCTCTTTAATGCTGATAGAATAGACATAATAGAAGAATGACAACAACATCAAAGATAATGCGATGAAACTTATATTATTTGTTTCTAACATCAATGATGCACCTCCTTCATATACTCTAATACAAGCTTTTTCTTTCTTCTACTTATTGGTATCTGGTGATGCTCACTTATATATAATGTTGTACCTTCTAGCTTAGTCACTTTTTTCATATTTGCGAGATAAGAACGTCCAACTCTTTTAAAATGATTAGAATCAATCGTCTTTTCTACATCACCTAGCTGCATATTGACAGTAATAGAAGATGTATCAAAATGTATCTCTGTTTGATGATTGAAGCTTTCACAATAAAGAATAGACTCTTTTCTTAATATATAGGCATTTCCATTGATATAGAATGTCACACTTGGATGTAAATGAGATAAATGATAGTTGATTTCTTCTAATACATCAGGCATTTCTATATCTAGATTCTCTTTTCTAATAAAGTCAAAAGGATGTATATTACATGCTTTATAAACCAGTTCGTTATGACTGGTAATAAAGATAATTAACGCATTTTGATGTCTTTTTTTATACTCTTTCGCAAGTTCTAATCCTGAAACATGGGGCATATCGATATCAAGAAATAAGACATCAAAATATATATCTATAGGAAACTGTAAGGCATTCATATATGTATTAAGCTCTATATTTGTAGATGAGAAGAAATCATTTATATGATAACAAACATGTTTTAAGTCATCTTCTTCATCATCTACAATCGCAATTTTGTATGCCATAGATTCCATCTCCTTATCATTGACGCTTTTAAATAGACCATTAACGACCACTCAATTGAATATATACTATGTATTATCTAAAATGAAATAAACAAAAGAACTATTAATTATATTCTAACATATTAAGGAGATAATTTATGAAACAATTCTTCTACTTATTTAAATCCAAAAAGAAACTTCTCTTATTTTCTATTTATTTCATTGCGATTGTTGCAGGAATATTCATCAGCTATAAAGGAGCCTATGGATCTATTCCTGAAAAAGAAATGATACTCATGAAATCAAATGATCCTGAAATGGGCTTAGACTTCTTCTATTACTTACAGGATTCAGGACTGACACTTATACTATATGTCCTTACTACTCTCATTATGCCTAATATCATTAGTGCTGATTTCTTACTATATGAGCATAATAAATTCAATCATTTTCTGATAACACGTATGTTTTCTTCTCTTTATCATAAAAAAGAAAGACAATTTAATTTTCTTGCGACATTTATTCTTATTTTTATGACTCATCTACTTACAATACTAATCATTCATCTTTTCTTCTTTAAGATATCTTTTTCTATTAATCCAATCTATATGAATGCGACAAGACAGACTAATCTATTATCTAGTTCATTACTTCTTAATCTTATTATCTATATGGTTCTTTCATCAATTGGTTATGCACTTTTTTCTCATTTCTTGTTCTCATTACAGTATTTTATTAAGAATGTTTATCTCTATAGAACGCTTGGACTACTTGTATCTCTTATTCTTTATATTGGTGCATCAGTTTTATCTCACACATTCTATAATACATCAGGAAGCTTGATTGCCACATTGGCTTATTTCCTTAATATCATTAATATTCTCACTCCAAGCATTATTAAAAGTCCTGTTTTAAATAACAATCCTCATCTCTTCTATATTGGTACGGCATTACTCTATTATCTTTCGTCATCTATTCTTTTTGGAATGAGGGATTATCATGACTCCACTACTTAAACTTATTAAGAAACAGGACACTATTTCACTTATTATTTTGATTCTTCTTATTCCTGTAGTCACAAGATTAAATGGGAGAGTTAACTTCATCTATATTCTTCTTACAAGTAATTATATTACCTTGATTCTAAATATTGCGTGTCTTGTATTGATGTATAAGAAGATCATGATCATCAATGGGATTAACCATACTTTGATTACACGTAAGGGCTATATGAATACAAAACAAAATATCTATGCCTTTATGATCATGACTACACTTCTTTTCTTAGCTATTCTCTATAGCTTCTTATTTCTTGTATATGGTATCTCTCAAATGAGTATCAAGCTACTATTGATGTTAGTTATTTATACATTTCTATTTCTATTTGAGATATCCATTATTTACTTACAGTTCAATAGGAAATCAAATATTCTCTATATCGCTTTACCTATCATTATCAATCTTGCTTATCATTACATGTTCTTCTAGGAGGAAATAAAGATGTTGAAAGTCAATCATATTAAAAAAAGCTTTAAACAAAACATTGTATTAGAAGATATCAATCTAGAAATAAATACGGGAGAGTGTCTCTATATACATGGAAAGAATGGATGTGGTAAATCTACACTCTTTAAGATTATCTGCGATATTATTCAAACTGATTCAGGCACTATTGATAAGAAGCCTGATACATATATAGGTGCACTTATAGAAAACCCAGGATTTATTGAAAATGAAACTTTAAGATTCAATCTTGAGTTTCTTGCTTCTATCAATCATAACTATAATGAAGAAAGAATAAGAGAACTATGTCATATGTACTCATTAGATTATGATAGTTCTTCAACACTTAAGAATTATTCTGTAGGTATGAGACAAAAAGCAGGTATTATCCAAGCGGTGATGGAAGATCAGAATCTTATTTTCTTTGATGAACCAACAAGAGGTTTGGATGAAGAGAGTATTATCGTATTTGAGAATATGGTCAATACACTAGTAGAAGGTGGTAAAAGTATAGTGATTGCATCACATGATCGCTTAGCTCGTGTTCACTATACTCATACCTATTTACTAGAAGAGGGGAAGCTTCAAAGTGAAGACTATTAAGAACTATGTTTCTCTCTTTATTCTATTTCTTATATGTAGAGAAGTATTTCATATCAACTTTATTGATTATGCAGATATCAAATACTTCTTTCCTCAAAGACCTATTTATATTGTATTTTCACTTCTAGTTAATTACTTATATTTAAAAATAGTATCTGATTGTATCTTCCAGTATATTGAAATAGATACATTATCGATCATCAGAATGGGAAGAAAGAAGTATCATACAACGATGTTCGTAAGAATAGTAGATACACTAGTTGTATTTGTTTTGTTTTCTATTCTCACTGATTTCTTCTTCTATGATATTTGTATCTTAGGACTTATAGGAACAGTCTTCATTGAAATAGTTGTAGGACTATGTATGTCTTTATTCTATAAAAGATTAGGAACGCATACGTTCATGATTACATTTATACTTATCATTTTTATTAAATATCTCATTACTTTGGCTTCAGGAATTATGTCTTGAAGCCTTTTGTGTTATGATTGTTTCATGGAGGTGTTTTATGAAGTTAATATTTTGTGATATGGATGGTTCATTGCTAAACCGTCGTTCTAAAATCTCATCACGAACACTAGAGGCACTTATTGATTTAGAAGAGAAGGGAATAGGCGTTATTCTCTCGAGTGGTCGTCATATTAATAGTTTAAAGAAATATGGTGATATGCTTCATTTTGAAAAATATCCAATGAGTGGCTATTCATGCAATAATGGACAAGCTTATCATGATCATCTAGGAGAGAATGTACTTGAACATGAACGCTTAAACTATGATGATTACTTAAAAGTAAGAAGATATGCGAAAGCACATCACTATGGCTTTATTGTCTATATCAATAATAAAAGAGTGATGTTCCACTATAATGAATCCTTGCTTGTTCGATTACTACATTTGCATATTCCGATACATGAAGATGCAATATTTGATAAATTTGTCTTTTATGGACGTCCTTCCTTTGACGTTAAGGGACTTGATTATACATGTTCTTTAGTTGATCCTTATTGGCTTGAAATAGGACCAAAAGGTGTAGATAAAGGAACAATGTTGGAGAGAATTGCACGTTTTCATCATATTGATTTAAAGGATACCATCGCTTTTGGAAATGGTGAAAATGATCTTCCTATGCTTATTAAGGCAGGAACAGGTGTCGCAATGGGTAATGCACTTGAACATGTGAAAGAACAATCCGATGCAGTATGTGATGATTGTGATCATGATGGAATAGGTAAATATCTGGAGGACTTACTATTATGATGAATATGTCAGATTATTATGATTTTTCAGGACAGAAGTTTGGATATCCTCTCTCTTTAAGTATCAACAGCTTTGATCGTCATATCTTCTCTAGACAAAAGAGTTTAGAACTCTCTTATGTCTTGCAAGGAGAATACCAGATAGTGACAGAGAAGTTTACTTCTAAACTATCAAAAGGTGAACTTGTGATGATTGCGCCCGGAGATATTCATTTGATTACGCATAAAAAAGATGGAGTGATTCTTACAATACATATAGATTTTGATCGCATGACTTCCGCAATGAGTGGGAATAGCACTGAAGCTTTTTCTACAATGATTGTCACAAATCAGGCTTATGATCAATTAAAAAATAAGATATCAGGAATTCTTAAACTTATTAGACAGGGAAACTATAACCTCTATACTCTTAATGCTTATATGATGGACATCCTTTCTATTGCTTCTCAGGTCTCTTTCTCTATGTCTTCCCTCCCTTTACAGGATGAAGCCCATAAGAACTATATGAAGGCTATTTTATATATCGATGCTCACTACAATGAGAACTTAACTTTAGGTGATGTGGCAGATACACTTTCATTCAGTTTAAGTTATACATCTAAATTATTTAAGAAGTTTACTGGTATTACCTTTGTCAAGTATTTAAATAGTGTACGTATTCGTGCTTCTTTAGAAGATTTACTAGAAGGAATCAAGAACATATCAGAAATATCAGATGAATGCGGTATGCCTAATTCTAAAGCCTATACAGAAGCGTTTAAAGAAATCTATGGCATATCACCGAGTAATTATAGAAAACGTTTTAAGAAGAATTTTGCACCTACAGAAGAAAGAGAAATGAATCTCGATAACTTTGATGAAATATTAGAAGATTTCATTAATGAAGAAGAAACTATCTACGAAGATGAGAAATGCAAGATTACTTTAAATGCAGAACATATTAAACTAGAAACAGAAGAAGAAATTAAAATGTCAAACAAAGGTAAGCGTATACAAATCGTTTTATAACAGTCATATATTGTCTTCTCTTAACAATAAGAAGGCAAAATATGACTGTTTTTATATAAAAGCATGATTTTTTATTCACAAGAGGAGTGATATAATGTGGACGAAAGAGAGGAAAATACAAATGAAGGAATTTTCACATTTATTTTCACCTATTAAAGTTGGTGAAACAGTTGTAAAAAACAGAGTTTTTATGCCTCCTATCAGTACAAACTTAGCTGATAAGGGTTATGTTACTGATGCATTAGTGGCTCATTATGCAGCTCGTGCAAAGGGTGGTGTTGGATTAATCGTTACTGAAGTCACTACAGTAGAACCAACATATATCTATTTACCTGGAGATATGTCTATTCATGATGATAGTTTTATTCCTGGATGGAAAAAATTAACTGAAGCTGTACATCAGTATGATTGTAAGATTCTACCACAGTTATTCCACCCAGCTTATATGGCTTTCCCAATTCCTGGTACACCAAGATTAATCGCACCAAGTAATGTAGGACCATATTATGCAAAAGAAGCACCACGTTCAGTCACTAAAGAAGAATTAAAGGTTATTATTAAACAGTTTGGTGAAGCAGCTTTAAGAGTTAAAACTGCAGGTGCTGACGGTGTTGAAATCCATGCAGCTCATGCTCATGGTTTATTAGGTGGTTTCTTATCTCCTTTATATAATAAGAGAACAGATGAATACGGAGGAGATATTTCTTGTAGATTAAGACTTACTTTAGAAGTTATTGAAGAAGTACGTAAAATGTGTGGTAAGGACTTTATTATTGATGTACGTATTTCTGGTGATGAATATACTGATGGTGGTTTAAACATCAATGATATGATTTATGTATCTAAAACATTAGAAGCAGCAGGTGTAGATATGCTTCATGTCTCTGGTGGTACAACTATCGCAAGAGGAAGTTCTATTCCAGCACCAGGAACTAAGATGGGTTCACATGCATTATTAAGTGAAGAAATTAAGAAGCATGTATCTATTCCAGTGGCAACAGTTGGACGTATTACTGAACCTTGGATTGCAGATGAACTCATTGCGAATGATAAAGCAGATATCTGTATGATGGGACGTGCTAACTTATGTGATGCAGAATTCGTTAATAAAGCAATGAATGGTCATGTAGAAGATATTAGACCATGTATTGGATGTTTACGCTGCTTAACAGGTATTATGTTTGGTAAACGTGTATCTTGTACAATCAACCCTTCATTAGAAATTGAAAACGAAGATACGATTACAGAAGCAGAAAACAAGAAGAATATTCTTGTGATTGGTAGTGGACCAGCAGGTATGGAAGCTGCATTTGTAGCACATAAACGTGGTCATCATGTTGTATTATGCGAAAAGGATGATAAGTTAGGTGGAGAAATGAACTTAGCTGCAGTACCTATCGCAAAACAGAATCTAACATTAGTTATCAAGTATATGGCTCATAAACTTGAAGGTGTTGATGTAAGATTAAATACAGAAGTGACTTTAGATATGTTACAGAATGAATTTAAGGATTATGAAGTCATTGCAGGTACTGGTGCTTCTCCAATCGTTATTAATCCATTTACTCAGTTCAAATCATGGATGACTGCAGATGATGTATTAGCTGGTAAACAGTTCCCAGGTCGTAAGATTGTAATTGTTGGTGGTGGATCAGTAGGTTGTGAAACAGCTGATTACTTAGCACCATTAATCAATGACTTATTCCCTAGAAATAGAGATGTCACTATATTAGAAATGGCAAATGGTGTCATGATGAATGAATCTGGACCAGGCAGAAGCTTACTTGTAAGAAGAATGATGCAGAAGGGTATCAAGATTATTACAAGTGCTAAGGTAGAATCAGTGACTGAAACGGAAATCAACTATACACTTGAAGGCGTTACTCATACAATCAAGGATGCAGATACACTTATCTTTGCAGCAGGTTATAAGAAGAACCCGGCTGTTGAAGAAATGTTGAAGGAAAGTGGTCTTAACTATCATATGATTGGTGATGCCCATGAAATTGGTAATATTAAGACAGCTATTACAGAAGCATATAACCTAACAAAAGACTTATAAAATAAACGGCCCTCTCAAAATAAAATGGACCCTGTAAAATGGACACGATAAAAAAGAGACCTTATTTCGTGACCCTGTTTTACAGGGTTT
>NZ_JBHSEB010000074.1:0-52725 GCF_042651925.1 Catenibacterium sp. GCM10023432
TATCTAAAAACACTTTAATTATCTAATATGATGAGGTCTATTTCTATACACTATATTATTTGGCGCTTACACCTAAAGGTAATGAGCTTCTAGGAAATTAATGATTTTCATTTAAGAAGTTTGGTATTTAAGTTCCCACCTGAATACTCGTAAGCGCCAAATTATATAGTGTAACTTTATTAAACACTAGCTATGTTTCTGTTTTTATTTCTAAATATCACTACCATTATCTATTGATATAAAAAACATTGGATTCTATATCATGCTAGTTGTTAACAATAGATAAATGCCACCATTGATTGTTGAGGTGTTTCAACTTATGAAATATAATTTGTTTGAAATAAAGATTTGCGATATTTAGTTATTTATTTAAAGAAAGTTAATTGATGAGGTAATCGAAATGGAAATGGAAGGATTAGTAGTAAGCTATGATGGTTTAAAAAACACTTTAATGTATCATGGTATACACGAATACCCTATCGGGGGTATGATTGCAGAATATGCAAGATTACATCCAACAATTATTAAAGAAGTTATTATGAGTTATAGTGATTTAAATGTAGAACCAACTACCGATAATATATCTGTATTCTTTCCGTGGTTTATTAACGAACTTGAAACAAAAGTGAACCTTGTATCAGCAATAGTAATTACATTTGAGTTCATGGAATCAGTTGTTGGTCTAGTAAAAATGACTAAAGATGAACGTGACTCACTTTTTAAAGATAAAACAAAGGAAAAAGGAAAAATATATGAGTTTATTTTTGAACATACAAACTATAACAAACCAGGGATAGAAACAATGGAACAATTATTGCTCACGTGTTACTTATTTTATGCAGATATATACGTAGCTTTTAAATATTCATTTGAAATGTTAGCAACTGGTGATGAATATGAAAAAAAACAAGTTGACTACTTTTGCTCAATGTATGCCGATAACATCGAGTTTCAGCATATCGATTTCAAAATTGCATGTTTTGAAGGTGAATTCAAATCAATATATACAATTAAGTCTTCAATTTCATTACTATTGTTCGAAGCTGCTCATTGTCTTGATAGAGATACTAAATTTGTAAAATGTGCTAATTGTGGTGAATACTTTGTCCCAGAAGGAAGAAAAGATACAATATACTGTCATTATATTTCTCCTCAAAATTCAAAAAAGACATGTAAAGATATTGGTGCTCAGATTACTAGATCAAATAAAGAAAAAAATGACGTTTGTACAAAGGAATATCGTAAAGTATATATGAGGTATAAAATGAAAGCGTTGAGACATCCTGAAGATTGGAATAATAAGAACA
This sequence comes from Catenibacterium sp. GCM10023432, assembly GCF_042651925.1. Lineage (NCBI taxonomy): Bacteria > Bacillati > Bacillota > Erysipelotrichia > Erysipelotrichales > Coprobacillaceae > Catenibacterium > Catenibacterium sp. GCM10023432. Next base: position 1,308 of record NZ_JBHSEB010000074.1, read on the forward strand.
CATTTGAAAAACTTCAAACAGAAGTTAAAATCTGGAGAAAGCAACTATCTAACGGTGTTAAGACAACTGAACAATTTTTAAACTGGTTAAAAAGTTATTGACAATTTGCTCTCATAAAGTAAAGGAGGTGGTTCATTATGGGATATAAAAAAACATCATTAAACTATTGGTAGTAGTTCAATGATGTATTCGATTACTCAAATATGCTGAGTAAAACCGCATTTTCAATTTAGCATATTTGATGATTTAAAGCAACGCATTAGTATAAGATTTTAAAATTTAAAGAGAGAATATGTATAGATTGGAGGAAATTATTTTGAAAAAAGTAATTAATAGTACCCGTAATCTATTATTGTTATATGTAGGACAATTTTATGGGTACAACAAAGACAGGTAGAGTTTTAAATACAAAGGGTGCTGCAGGTGTCGCTAGTCATTATTCAGTTGTTCATTCTAATGAAGGAACATTTACTAAAGCGGGTAAAAATAATCATATTCGTTTAAAAAGTGGCGGACATGGTCAAACGGGTATGAATATGCTTGATAAGTATGGTATTAAATATAACATCGTTAAAACATTCCCTAATGGCGTTAGAGTTGGTAACATACCTACTCATAAGAATAAAAAAAAGGCAACAGGAACAGGACAAGCTTGGTTTCCAAAAGGATGGAAAAGCAAAGATATTAAACATGCTGGAGAACATGTAGCAAATTTAAAAATAAATAAGCACAAGAAGAATGGTGAAGTTATGTATGGAACATGGAAAGGTGTGCGTGTAGGAGTCATTAAAACGAATGGCATAATAGGTACTATTTTCCCAGACTCAAAACAACCATATAAGAAAGGAACAAAGAAAAAATGAATATTAGCAGATTTAAAGAAATAATTAAAGAAAGAGAAAAAATATCAAAAGAAACACAAGATAATTGGGATTATGGAATTGAAAAATGTTGGACAGAACTAATCCAACTTGTTAGTGACAACGTTGATGAATCAATTAATTTCATATTAAACGATTGCACAAAAGAAGAGTTTTCTTGGTTAAGTGAAGTAATTGAAGATATTATTGAAAACACAAAGAGCAAAAATTTACTAGAAGCTTATAAAAGTGTTGCGAATAAATATGCTGATGAAAGCAAAAAGTATCATGTGTTTGAAAAAATCCAAGATGCTGAATCTTTGCTCGAAGAGGATAAGTGATCTATGGCGAGAGGTATAAAGAATTTAGTTGATGAAGGATTTAGAATATCTCTAGTTGAAACAGCTTTTTTTAATGGAAAACACGAGATTCCTCATATAGATGCTCCATGTGAAATTGTAATCCCCTCGGGACTGGTTCCGTTTTCCAAAAGAGAAAAAAGTTTCAACTTAGGTTTTGAAGATTTTGTTTGCTTTTATGAAAATGACATCGAGTTTAGGTCAATTTTGACTGATACAGAAAAATATGTTAACGATTTAAAGAGATTTAAAGGCGTGATTACTCCTGATTGCTCTTTATATATTGATGCGCCGTTGGCTGTCCAGATTGCAAATATCTACCTTAATAGAGCTATTGGATACTATCTCAAACAAAATGGAATATATGTCATTCCTAATATATGATGGGGCGATGAAAGAACTTATACCGATAAATTATTTGGTGAGAAAATTGCTTTTTTAGGCGTAGACAAACATAGTATTGTTTCTATAGGCACATACGGGCAAATACAATCAAAAGAATCTAAGAACTACTTCAAAGAAGGATTAAGTGCAATGATTAAAGAATTAGAACCTAAAGTTGTTTTGGTATATGGACCAATGCCTAAAAGTATATTCGAGGATTTTATTGAAACCACAAGGTTTGTACAATATCCAGATTGGATAAAGAGAATGAAGAATAAAATTTAAGTTTTAATGATATAGTAGGTAATCAAATATCAGATCTGACAACGAGAAAATGCTAGATGGGACTCATGCGTAATAAGAGTTATAGATTATATTACTATCTAGAAAGAAAAAAACGAACATGCAGGAATAAGCACCTACATGCTCATTTTTACTTTAATACAGCAAACTAAATCCCATCGTTTCTTTTGACAATTCTTCTAATGACATTGTAAATGTTTGCCAATCTGTGGTGGCTTCTTGAAAATTGTTAGTAATTGCATCAAGATTGCCTCCTTGAACAGTTAAAGTTTCACCATCGACTTTAGTAATAATTCCAACATGATTATTACCAATTCCCGGGAATACACAATTTGGCATTGGTGTATCAGATTCTTTCCATTATCTATATGAGTAGCAATAAGTTGATCAACACAATCCCATCCATCTCCTATAAAGCCAGGGCTATAGCCATAAATTTCATAAAATCTTCCCCAAGCAAACCAAGAATATTGTCCATACAAATTAGATTGTGCATAAGGATTGAGAGTCACATATGCTTCTACATTATAAAAGTTAGGATCTTCTTCATTTCTATTATTACCCTATTATTACTTCCCCCAGCTCCAAAAATACTAGTTATTAAAACAATAACTAGTATCATAGAACAAATTGCAGCCGTTATTGCTAATTTATCAGCAGACAATAAGGTTGATTTAATTGGATTAAGGGTAGAGATGATTAAATTATCCTTTTTACGTACACTATATAATTTGGCGCTTACTAAATAAATGCTTCTTTTTTTGAAAATACACAGTTATTCCATAAGTGATTAGTATAATGCTTACAGGTGATAAAGCATGAAGATACTTTGGTTAATTGCACTCTTGTTGACAAGTGGATGTTCAACACGTGCAAATTCAAATTATATAGGCCAAGAAGTAAGGACGTTCTATTCAGGATTATTAAATGGTGAAAATATCTCTGTTACATGTATGGATAGAGACTATAAGACTACTTTCTTTAAAGAGATGAATAAGAATCTTCATAAGAAGGAATATAAAGAGATTGATTCTTATGTCCTTAATAAACATTTAGATGTTGCTTATACGATTAAGAAGGATAATAAGCTGATGCGTTGTTATCATGGTAGTTCTAAAGTATATGAGAAGCAGTATATGACTTACTTTTTTACTATTTCGGTTTTAGAGGGTGATTTGAGTAGTCCTCATGTAGAGACATCTTCTTTTAGACAATATGAAATGACGAGGAGGAAACAAAAAAAGTAACTCTCCTTAATTGTTCAATCGTGGATTTACCATTATACTTTGAGTAGTAATAAAAATTCATAGTATTGTGGGATTACCGCAAACAAATAAGGAGGGTTACCTATGAATAGAATAATAAAAATCGGGATGGATGTCCATACTTCAAACTACACTTTATGCATTTTTGAGCCATCTTTTGAACATGATGGTACAGTTCACTGCATTACACAGGTAAAACCAGAAGTTAAGAACATTATTCATGTTATTGAAACTTTTAAAAAGAAGCATGAAAATGAAGAACTGAATATTGTATGTGGCTATGAAGCAGGATGTCTAGGATATTCTTTATATCATGAATTAAAAGAAAAAGGAATTGAATGTGTTATCCTGGCTCCAACAACCATGAAAACTGAAAAAGGTGGACGAAAACTTAAGAATGATTATCGTGATGCCAAGATGATTGCGGAATGTTTGGCTTATGGAGGATATTCTGCTGTACATATTCCTAATGAACTTGATAATTCAGTAAAAGAATTCATTCGTATGAGAGATGATATAAAAGAAAACCTGAAAAGTATCAAACAACAAATAATTGCGTTTTTAACACGCAATGGTAAACAATTCGAAGGAAAAAGTTTCTGGACAAGAAAACATATTGATTGGATCAATACAGTTTCTTTTAGTGAACCATTACTTCAAGATACCTTGAAAGAATATATGATTGAATATAACCATCTATGCAATCGTATAGAGACTTTAGACAGACAAATTGAAGAAATATCATTAAAAGAGGAATATGTAGAAAAAGTGCAACAGCTACAATGTCTGATTGGGATTAAAACGCATACTGCATTATCTTTAATCGTGGAAACAAGTGATTTCAATCGTTTTAAAAAAGGAAACATGTATTCGGCATATTTAGGCTTGATTCCTGGAGATGACTCATCAGGAGGTCATGAAAATAAGCTTGGAATCACCAAAGCAGGGAATAGTCACTTAAGAAGATTACTGGTTGAAGCAGCACAAGGTTATACACGAGGAAGAGTAGGATTTAAATCAAAAGATTTGAAATCAAGACAAGAAAAATGCAGCAGTGAAGTAGTAGCATATGCGGATAGAGCCAATGAAAGATTAAGAAGAAAATATTATCGAATGACCTTGAGAGGTAAAAAATTTAATGTAGCTAAAACAGCTATTGCAAGAGAACTTGCATGCTTTGTATGGGGTATTATGACAGATCATATTGACTTATGTAATTGATTATATAAAGAATTAAAACAGTATTTAGTAACAAAAAAAGAATCAAGGATATTGGACAGGAAATCTCTATAAGAAGATGGTAAAAGTTATTCAAGATAAAACTATGTAGACATTTCTTATTCCAAAGATTTGATTCACGATATTAGACAAAGAAACTTGCGGCGAAACCATTGACCTGAGGTAACCAATCCACGTATAACAGAGTGGCCAACCGCCGATAAATCTGTATAGAAGTTTCTTGTCCTATGTCCTTGATTTAAAAAAACAATATAAAACGAAAGCGAAAACGAAAATCAAAGAATGTGTTATTTTCACTTGACAATCGTCATTTCATAACAGTTTTACAGATAAACGTAAAGTGTCTTTAAATATTCAAGTGACTAAGGATGATCACTATTACAATGCTATAATAACTGATAAAAAGACTGCAAGAACGTATAAAGAATTTAAATATCGCTTTGATAATGAAGTCTAGAGGAAAATCTAGACTTTTTGTGTATAATATAAATATGAGCGAAAGGAGATTAGAATGAATAGCGCTAAATTTTATAAAGTATCTTATGAACAGTTTCAAATGGGAATGGAAAAGGAAGATGTAAGGGACATCTATGATGCAATTAAGCTTCCACGTCGTGCAACTAAAGGGTCTGCAGGATATGATTTTTATACACCTATTAATATACATTTAGAACCAGGAGAAACAGTAAAGATTCCAACAGGAATCCGCTGTGAAATGAATGAAAGATGGGTATTGATGATTTATCCAAGAAGTGGTTTAGGATTTAAGTATCGTCTACAGTTAAATAATACTGTAGGTGTTATTGATAGTGATTATTTCTATTCAGATAATGAAGGTCATATTTTTATTAAGATGACGAATGATTCAAATGAAGGAAAAGTAGTTGATGTTCAGGCAGGACAGGGTATTGCCCAGGGAATCTTCATGACATATGGTATTACTGAAGATGATGATGCGACTGAAACACGTAATGGTGGATTTGGTTCAACGACTAAATAATCTATGAAATATCAACTTCTTCTTGCAGTTATGTTACTTCTTTCAGGATGTAGTGCACCTCCTAAAGAAGAAGTAAAGAAAAAAGAAACTTCGAGTGTTTCTTTTGTTGCAGTAGGAGATAATCTCTATCATCAATGTATGCTTGATGAAGCCAAGACTTCTAGTGGTTATGACTTTACAGGCTATTATAAGAATATTAAGAAGTATATCCAGGCAGATTATAGTTTTGTGAATCAGGAAACGATATTGGGTGGAGGTGCACCTTCTGGTTATCCCCTCTTTAATGCGCCTGATAGTGTTGCCGGTGATTTACAGAAGGTAGGATTTAATGTAGTGAATGGAGCCACTAATCATGCTTATGATCAAGGGGCATCAGGTATATTACATTCTATTCAGGTATTTAATAAGTATCCTCGTATGACTTATTTAGGGCTTTATAAGAATGAAGAAGAAAAACAGAATATTAAGATAGTAGAAAAGAATGGCATTAAGATTGCATTTGTATCTTTTAATCAATATGTGAATGGTGTGACTTATCAGGAAAAGTTACCTTATATGATTAATTTTCATGAATCCACTATGATGGAAAATATGAAGAAGGCAAGAGAGAGTGCTGATATTGTGATTGTGTCATGTCATTGGGGTATTGAGTATGATTATTATCCTAATATATTCCAAAAGAATATGGCTAAGCAGCTTGCTGATGCAGGTGCAGATGTGATTATTGGAACACATACACATACATTACAGGATGTAGAATATATTCAAAGAGCGGATGGTAAGCGTACATTAGTTGCTTATAGTTTAGGTAATTTTGTGAGTGGAATGTTAGAAGAATCATGTCAATTAGAAGGTATGCTTTCTTTTGATATAGAAAAAAAGAAGATTAAGAATGTGGTATTCACACCACTTGTGAATTACTATACTTTAACGGGTAAAAGAGAAAGACATGATTTTTCTGTTTATCGTTTAAAGGATTATACAAACAAGTTAGTGGAGAAACATGGTTTTCCTAATCTGACTATTTCTCATATGAAAGAAGAAGTAAAACAGAAAGTAAAGAATATCAAAATTGATATGTAAGGCAGTCTTTGACTGCCTTTTGAGGTACATTATGAAGGATTATAGACGTTATCACTGTGATGAGAATAAACTCATTGATTATGGATTTAAAAAACAGGGTCATAATTATATATATAAGAAAGACATACTAGATGGTGATTTCAGGATTGAAGTAATAATAAATGATATATTAGAGGCTAAGGTTTATGATTCTGATACAGATGAAGAATATACAAATATTCGTCTGGTAGGTAAGCAGGGGAAGTTTGTACAAAAAGTGAGACAGGCTTATGAAGAATGTATTGAGGATATTTTAACTCATTGTTTTGTATATGATTATTTTATTTTTCCTCAATCTAAACGTCTTATGCATCTCATTGAAGAAAAGTATCATGTTCTTCCAGAACATCCTTTTACTAATGGTGATTCATTTGTGTTTAGAAATAATGATAAGTGGTTTGGACTTATTATGCATACAGATTATTCTAAGTTTCTAGATAAACAAGGAGAAGTAGAATGTCTGAATATTAAGGTTCCTATAGATAAAGTTGATCATCCTTCTATCTATCCTGCTTTTCATATGAATAAGAAACATTGGATGAGTATATTATTAGATGAAACATTGAGTGATGAAGATATCATGGCTCTTATTGATCAGAGTTATCAGACTACTGTGGTATATGAAGATTGGGTGATTCCTGCTTCTCCTAAGCGTTTTGATTTGATTCAGGCATTTAATCAAAGTGATACTATAAGATGGCATCAGAAAGGGAATATTCATCAAGATGCAATTGTGTATATCTATTATGGGGCACCTTATTCAGCGATTATGTATAAGTGTCAGGTCATAGAGAGTGATGAAACAAGTATGCTTCTTAAACGTCTAAAAACATATGATCCTTCTCTTTATCCATTAAAAGTACTTAAGAAATATCAATTAAGAGCTATAAGAAGTGCAAGGCATATTCCTAAAGAATTAAAGGAGTATATAGGAAATACCGATAAATAAGTGAATTGTCTAGTAAATGTGATATAATAAGCACAGGCGAAGGAGGTTTTGGGAATGAAGGTAGAATATTATAAAGAATACAGTCCATGTCTTAAAAGAGATATGGAGTTTAAGGTGTATGGACATGCAGGAACACCAATACTGGTATTTCCAACACAGAATGGTAGATTTTATGATTTTGAAAACAATGGTATGGTCGCAACAGTAGAAGGCCTCATTGATAATGGAAATATACAATTATTCTGTTGTGATAGTATTGATTTAGAAACATGGAGTGAAGAAGGTGGTCATGATGTTGATTATCGTTCTTACATGCTTGAACAGTATTATCACTATATTGTAGACGAATTAGTACCAAGAATTATTGATATTAATGCGATGTGCGGTACACATGCAAATGGTATTTATACTACAGGATGTTCATTAGGTGCTTCACATGCAGTGAATTTCTTATTTAGAAGACCGGATATCTTTAGTGGATGTATCGCATTAAGTGGTTATTATGATAGTGATCTATTCTTCCATGATTACGTAGATGATAATATTTATCGTAATAGTCCTATCAAGTATATTGAAGGTATGAGTTATGATCATCCATATGTAGAAATGTATAGAAAACGTCGTATTGTATTATGTTGTGGTCAGGGTGCTTGGGAAGATGAAATGGTTCGTTCTACTAGTAGAATGAAGGAATTATTAGAATATAAAGATATTCCAGCATGGATTGATTTCTGGGGATATGATGTAAACCATGATTGGGATTGGTGGAGAGTACAGTTCCCATATTTCGTAAAGAGAGTTATCTAGGAGGAGAAGAATAGATGAATGTTGTATTTATATCACCACATTTTCCAGAATATTATCATAATTTCTGTTCACGTTTAAAAGATCGTGGTGTGAATGTATTAGGTGTTGGGGATTGCCCATATGATATGATCAGTGATGAAACAAAGAATTCATTGACTGAGTATTACTATGTAGGTTCATTAGAGAACTATGATGAAGTATATCGTGCGTGTGCTTATTTCTCTAGTCAATATGGTAAGATTGACTGGATTGAGTCTGAAAATGAATACTGGCTAGAACTAGAAGCTACATTAAGAAGAGACTTCAATGTGACTACTGGACCACAGATTCAGGATATGCGCTGGATGAAGTATAAATCAGCTATGAAAGAAGTTTATAAGAGTGCTGGTTTAAAAGTTGCGGATTATATTAAGTTGGATACACTCGATGAAGCTTTAGAGTTTACTAAGAAAAATGGTTATCCTGTGATTGTAAAGCCTGATAATGGTGTAGGGGCAACGCATACTTATAAATTAAAGAATGATGAAGAATTAAAGGATTTCTATAATCATAAACAGGATTATATTGATTATATTTTAGAAGATTTTGTGCCAGGTGATGTTGTAACATTCGAAGGTGTGACTGATAAGGATAAGAATATTTTATTCTCTACAAGTCATTTTATGGATACTTCTATTATGGATACAGTCAATGAGGCATCTGATATTTATTTCCATTCTGAACCAGTAGAAGGTAAGCCTATTTATGAAATTGGTGAAAAGGTTGTTAAAGCATTTGATACTAAGAGCCGTTTCTTCCATTTTGAATTCATTAAATTATCTGAAGATAAACCAGGATTAGGTAGAAAAGGTGATTTAGTTCCTCTAGAAGTGAATATGAGAGCACCAGGTGCTTTTATTCCAGATATGATGAACTATGCTTATGATGTAGATACATATACTATTTGGGCAGATATGATGATCTATAATACATGCTTCTATGAAATTGAAAGAAAGTATTATGTAGGTTATGTAGGAAGACGTCTTGGTATTGATTATGAATTGTCTGATGCAGAAGTGGCAGATAAGTATAGAGAATATATCAAGATTGAAGCAGATATTCCTCAGGTTCTTGCGCAGGCTGAAGGAAACCATATCTTCATCTTCCGTGCTAAGACTAAGGCAAAATTAAATGAAATCACAAAAGCGATTATTGCACATAAGAAGAAAAAGGCTGCACCTAAGAAAGCAGTAAAGAAGACAGTGAAAGCTGTGGCTAAAAAGGTAGAAGAAGTTAAGGAACCTGTAAAAACAGTTGTAGAAGAAACTGTTAAGACAGTAGAAGAGAAAAAAGAACCAGTTAAGGAAACAGTGAAAACTGTGACTAAGAAGGTTGAAGAAACTAAGGAACCAGTTAAAGCAGTTGTGGAAACTAAGAAAGAAGAAGTAAAAGCAGCTGTAGAAGAGAAGAAAGAAGAACTAAAAGAAGTAGTTAAAAAATCTCCTCGTGCTAGAAAAGCTGTTAAGAAACCTAGACATAAAGCGAAAAAGCGTTAATTAAGAAACTGATTAGAAACAGTTTCGTTTCTAATCAGTTTTTCTGTATATACAATGTGTTGACTGTTAATTGAGTGATGTTTATAATAGTTGAGAAGGAGTTTATGAATAATGAAAAAAACAACACTAACAGTGGCTACAGCACCAAAAACAAGCACTTTTCAGATGCGTATTAATCCAGAAATCAAAGCACAGGTAGAAGGAATCTATGCACAGTGTGGTATGACACTTACTGATGCTATTAATGCATTTATCCAGCAGTCTATTAATGTAGAAGGAATGCCTTTCTTAGTAACATCAAATAGTAAACAGGCATTAAGAGAACAGGCTATCTCTCAGTTAATGATTGAATTAGATAAAGGTGAAAAAGCACCTGCAGATGAAAGTATTTCTGAAGAAGATATATTAAAAGAATTTGGAATTGAACTATGAATCTAAGATATACAAGACAAGCACGTGCTGATTTAAGAAACCCTATGCGTTTGAATCCAAAGATTGTAAAACTATGTGCTGTATTAAAAACACACCCTGAAATAGGTGGTCAGCTATCTGATAGAACTGGATGGACAACAGATCTTTATTATGTCATTGCAGGAAAGTATAGTATTTTCTATAAATATGATCATGATACAGTGACAATCATCCGTATTCTAACGAATGAAGAAAAATATATGAATGTTATCTTTGGTGACAAGTAAAAAAGGATTGAATAAACTCAATCCTTTTTTAGTGCTTCTTCCATTGTTTCTTCACCAAGAAGATTATCAGATACCTTGATCTTATAGACAGAACTTAAGATACATTTATTATATATATCTGGTAGTTCTGAGTCTAAATGATTTGTCTTAAGGACACGCTCAAATACATCACAATACATATTATAGAATTCAGATAATTCTTTCTGACTCTGCTGTAATTGAATAAGCTTAGAAATCTCATCTAATGAAAAGACAGATTTTAATAAACAGATTAATGTGAAATAAGCAATCTGTTCTCTTTCATACTTCTTCTTTATAGGTGCTTTTACAAGCTTATGTTTAACATAGTTATTAATCATTGTTTTTGTGATAATAGCGTCATCATTATTTTTTAAGAAAGACAAACTCTTTTCTATAATAGATACAACCTGATCTATATAGAGTGGAAAATCTGGTATCTCTTCCCATCTAGAAATATGTACATTATCGTAATTCATTTTCATCACCTACTTAAAAACTATCATTTATTGTATTCATTGTCAAATCATCTAGACCATAAAACAAACTGTATATATTTTTTCTTATCTGCTATAATTTGGTGGGTGATGAAAATGAAAAACAAGTTTAGTTTAAGATCAATTATAGTCATTATTGTGTTAGTTATTGTTGTATTTATGGGTGGTATGTACTTTGGAGGACGTAGTACACCAGCTAAAGAAGAAATTACCTCAACAGCTTTAACACAGAAAATAAGAGATATTAATGAATTAGCTGTTTCTGAATATGATTATACAAAAGTAGGGAAGTTCTCTAATTCATTAAAGTTTAATGGCTGGACTGTTCCTTTAACACAGAAGTCTTTCTTAATCACTTATGAAGGTAAGCTAAAAGCAGGTGTTGATCTCTCTGATGTACAGATAAAAAAAACAGAAAACAAGATTATTGTGAAAACATCTGCAGTAAAGATCCTGTCTAATGAAATCGATGAGGATTCTATTAAGGTTTATGATGAAACAAAGAATATCTTTAATCAGATTTCTATTACAGACTACAAGACTTTCGCAAAGGAACAGAAGGAGAAAGTAGAAAAAGAAGCAATTAAGAATAAGTTCATAGAAAAGACTGAAACAAAAGTGAAGAAAAACATTAAAGATCTTATTTATATGACTGTAGATCAAGATAAGTATGAAGTAGAGGTAGAAGTAAGTGAATAAGTTAGAAGTATGCTGTGGCAGCTATGAGGATGCAATAAATGCATATCATGGCGGGGCAAAAAGAATTGAATTAAATAGTGCATTAGCATTAGGTGGATTAACACCTACAATTGCATCACTAGAACTTGTAAAGAATAATACGGATTTAGAAGTTATATGTATGGTGAGACCTAGAGGTGCAGGATTTGTATATAATGAACTACAATCTGAACAGATGATTATTGAAGCAGAAGAACTATTAGAACACGGGGCTGATGGTATTGCGTTTGGGTTCTTAGATCCTGATGGTAAAATCAATAGTGCACGTACAAGTGAAATGGTCTCTATTATTCATAGTTATGGGAAGACCGCAGTATTCCATAGAGCCTTTGATGTATGTGATGATCCAGATGAAACGATTCATAGATTAATTGAATTAGGTGTGGATAGAGTACTTACAAGTGGCATGAAGTCTACTGTGAGTAAAGGAATTCAGCTTATTAAGGAACTTCAGGAGAAGTATGGCAATCAAATAGAAATATTGGCAGGTTCTGGAATTAATGAAACAAATGTCGTAGACATTATTCACTATACAGGTATTCATCAGGTTCATTCTTCATGTAAGAATTGGAGAGCAGATCCTACTACAGCTAATGATCATGTATCATTTAGCTATAATGGTATTAATTATGATTATGTAGATAAAGAGAAAGTGAAGAGAATGGTTTCACTTGTGGAGGAGGATTAATTATGCAGCAGTATTGTGAAATTGCGACACCTAAGGGTGTTATGAGAGGATTCTTTCATGTGCCTCATAGAAAAGAATTCCCTGTATTATTAATATTCCATGGTTTTACAGGACAATGTACAGGAACTAAGTTCTCTTATGTTTCTTTATCACGTTTATTAGAAGCACAGGGTGTTGGTACTTTAAGAATGGATTTTCTAGGCAGTGGTGAATCAGATCTTACCTTTAAAGAAATGACATTTGATGACGAATTATCATGTGCACGCATTCTATTAGAAGAATTAAAGAAGATGCCTCAAGTAACAGATATATATGTCTTAGGACATTCTATGGGTGGTGCAATTGCGAGTGAACTTGCTAAAATTTATCCTGATGATATTAAGAAGCTAGTCCTATGGGCTCCTGCTTTCTGTTTACCAGATGCTTTAGATTATCTTACAGGTTCAGTGGAAGAAGCACCTGTTTATGATCATAATGGATTTGAAATCAGCGATGCTTTTGTAAAGGATATGCTTCAAAGAGATTTCTATAAGAACTTAGATACATATAAGAATGATTTATTAGTCATTCATGGAACTGAAGATAAAACAGTACCTTATGCAATTAGTGAGAAATATACAAAGTTATTTGGTGATCAGATGATCTTCCATCCGGTTGTTGGTGCATCTCATAATTATGATAATGCGGATCATATTCATGAAGTTCTTTCTACAACTTATAAATTCTTAACAGAACAGGTTGTGTAAGCCTGTTCTTTTTTTAAAAAGAGTTGAATTATTCAATATTTAATAAATTTTCTCATCTTGAAAACTATTCTTTATTGAAATGAAGACGAACTATGATATAATCTAAAAATTGAAAGAGGTGCGATTATGAATATTAGAAATATAGCAATTATTGCTCACGTTGACCATGGTAAAACAACATTGGTTGACCAGCTTATTAAGAAATCAGGAACACTTGAAGCACACGAAGAATTAGCTGAACGTGCTATGGATAGTAACGCTTTAGAAAGAGAACGTGGTATTACTATTCTAGCAAAGAATACAGCTATTCATTATAAAGATTATAAGATCAACATCATGGATACACCAGGCCATGCTGACTTTGGTGGAGAAGTAGAACGTATCATGCACATGGTGGATGGTGTTTTACTTGTTGTTGATGCTTATGAAGGTACAATGCCTCAGACTCGTTTCGTATTAAAGAAGGCATTAGCTGCTCATGTTAAACCTATCGTTGTTATCAATAAGGTTGACCGTCCAGTTGTAAGAATTCAGGAAGTTATGGATGAAGTTCTTGAATTATTTATGGAATTAGGTGCTGATGATAATCAGCTTGATTTCCCAACTGTTTTCGTTTCAGCATTAAATGGTACAAGCTCATTAGATCCTGATATTAGTACTCAGGTTCCTAATATGGACTGTTTATTCGATATGATTATCAATGAAATTCCTGCGCCAGCAGTAGATGTTGAAGGTGGTTTACAGTTACAGCCAGCTTTATTAGACTACAATGATTATGTAGGAAGAATTGGTATTGGTAGAATCCAGAGAGGTTCTATTAAAGTAAATGAAAATGTTGTATGTTTAAGAACTGATGGTTCTAAGACACAGTTCCGTGTACAGAAGTTATTCAGTTATTTAGGCATGCATAGATTTGAAGTAGAAGAAGCAAGTGCTGGTGATATCGTGGCTGTTGCAGGTTTAGCTGACATTGGTGTTGGTGAAACAATCTGTGAACCAAGCTGTGAAGAAGCATTACCATTACTTCATGTAGATGAACCAACAATCCAGATGATTTTTGGTACAAATACATCACCATTCGCTGGTCAGGATGGTAAGTTTGTGACTGCATCTAAGATTGAAGAACGTTTATTTAAAGAAACAAACAAGGATGTATCTTTAAAAGTAGAACGTATTCAGAATAAAGAAGAATGGATGGTAAGTGGTCGTGGTGAATTACACTTATCTATCTTAATTGAAACAATGAGAAGAGAAGGATATGAATTACAGGTATCTAGACCTCATGTTATTTTAAAGGAAATCGATGGTGTGATATGCGAACCATATGAAGATGTAGAAATCGAAGCACCAGATGATTGTATTGGTTCAGTTATTGAATCACTAGGTTTAAGAAGAGGAATCATGGAAAACATGGATTCTATGGATGGTATGACTAAGGTTCATTACATCGTACCTTCTAGAGGTTTAATTGGTTTCATGACTAACTTCTTAACAATGACTAAGGGCTATGGTATTATTAACCACTCATTCTTAGAATATCGCCCATTAGAAGGTGAAGCAGTAGGTGAAAGACAGTTAGGTGTTCTTATTTCTATTGAAACAGGACAGACTACTGCTTATGCACTTGGTGGTGTAGAAAGCCGTGGTGTAATGTTTGTTGGTCCTGGTGTAGATGTATACGAAGGTATGATTGTTGGGGAACATGCAAAGGACAATGACTTAGTAGTAAACGTTACTAAGGGTAAACAGCAGACAAATACACGTTCATCTACAAAAGATACAACAGTTGTATTAAAGAGACCTAGACACTTCAACCTAGAAGCTTGTCTTGACTATATTAATGAAGATGAATTAGTAGAAGTCACTCCAAATAACATCCGTTTAAGAAAGAAATATCTTTCTGAACTTGATCGTAAGAGAGCTTATAGAGCTAAAAATTCAGCATCAGAATAAGGGGAGTAATGAGAATTACTCTCTCTTTTTTTTAAAGGAGTATGTTATGAAGATAAAAGAACTCACAACGATTGGTTTTAAACCAACCCCTAAGAAAGACTATTATTACTATATTCAGGATCATTTCTATCTTTTGCTACAGGTATTACCTCATCATAAAATCGCTTTATTGCTTACAACAGAAGATACAAAAACACAAAGAGATATATTAGAACAGTTTTTTATTAAAAGAGATGCAGTAGAGCGTATATATTCGAATGAAGAAGGTGCAGGACTTGTTCTTTCTTCTTCTATAAAAAAAGAAGAGTTAAAAGAGATTGTCTTAAAACTCAAGGAAGAGATCAATCAGTCCCCACAATGTCATCACTGTCATCAAAGCAAACCATTAAATGTATATTTATTAGATGACGAAATAGATATATTATGTTCTGACTGTTTTGAAAAGCATGAACGTATTACTAAACATACGGCTTCACCATTTGGAATACTTGGCGCCATTATTGGTGCAGTCATTGGTGGAATCATCTGGGCTTTTGGATATAACCTAGGGTACATGATCTGTCTAGATGCGATATTGCTTTCATTTCTTAGCTTTATTGGTTATAAGAAGCTAGGGCACTATATTGATCAAAAGGCAAAGATTCTAATACCTCTTATAGATTTACTTGTTTTAATATTTGCACAATATGCTTCATGTGCCTTCTCAGTTCAGGCTGCTTTTAAACGCATTGGTGCTTCTAGTGTTTCCTTTATTCAGGCACTTGTTGTCGTACCAGGGATGATGTTTGATTCAAGTCTTATGGGATTATTACTTGTTTATTTATTCTATGGTCTTATTTTAATGATTATTACTTTGGTTATTTTGTTTATATATGATAAGCGTAAAAATAGTTATTATTTTAAGTATAAATGTATAAATGAGGAAAATAGTTGATGCTTTCAAGAAAAAATAGTTGATTGTAAAAAGAAAAGTGATATATTAAAAGTGGTTTTTATCATATTAGGAAATGGAGGACCCACACATGAAAACAAAAATTGAAGTACAGTTCATGAATAAAGATGTTAATGTATCTGATATCGAAAAATTAGTTAAAGAAGATATCAAAGCTAACGGAATCAAGCTTAACACTCTTGAAACTTTAGAAGTTTACTATAAACCTGAAGATAGCGCAGTATATTATGTAGCGACTACAAAAGATAAGAAGGTTTATGGTGTAAACAACGATCCATTACATATTTAATGCAAAAGAGGCCTTTATAGGGCCTTTTTTAGTATCTTGTTGTATAATAAAGAAAAAGAGGAGAATACGCTTATGGACTATAAAGACTTATATTTCATGATTTCTATCGCGTTACAGATTCTTATTTTCTTTGAATTAAGAAGACAATCAAAGAACCTAATTATGTTAGTGATGAGTTTCTTGGTTACGGTATTATGTGTCTTATTCTTCTATAATGTTTTCTTGGTAGAAAAGCAGAAAACATTATTCTCTTTTGGTATGTTAGTTGTTGTATTCTTAATGTTCCTATGGAATGTAAATTATCGTTTTACAAAGATTATAAAATGAGAGAGTATCTCTCATTTTTTTTACGTAAAGAATTATGTTATAATGTTTTTGTATAAAAAGGAGGCAGAGTATGAAAAAGGTAATAGGGATCCTTGCTGCTGCTTTAATACTAAGCGGCTGTGGATCATCATCCGATAATCATGATGTAAAAAAGAGTTCTTTCATGAAAGAAGGAAAGAATAGTTTATATGCTCTTTATAATACAAAAGGGCAGCGTTATACCAAAGATATGTATAAGGCTTATACGCCTTTTGAAGGCGGTTATTTAGTGACTGATGCAAATGATCAGACTGGTTATATTTCTAATACAGGTAAGACTATTGTAAAGCCAGGACGTTATACAAGCTTAAAGACACAGGGGAATATGCTTGTAGGTGAAACTCAGCCACAGACGAGACTTTATTTAAGTGCATCAACTCTAGAGATGACAGAAAATACTTTAACACAGGTATTTGCGAATGATGCAGTTGTCTGGTCTACAAATGATAATGATGTAGTTAATATTAACCAGCAGGGTTATGTTTATGCAAAACATGCAGGTACTGCAGTACTTACTGCAACTAAAGATAATGCATCTGTGACTTGTGTGATTAAGGTAAAAGCGTTGCATCCATATTTTGATCATGACTCTTTAGATGTTTATACATTAGAACCAGCTACATTAACAGTTAATGACTATGGGGCTCGTACTATTGAATGGAAGTCTAAAGATCCTAAGATTGCGACAGTAGAAAATGGTGTGATTCAGGGACTAAAGCCTGGTACAACAACTATTAGCGCAAAGGTTGGAGATGATACTTTAGAGTGTAAGGTAAAAGTAAAACGTAAGACTTTTAAGATTTCTCATAAGGAAGCCACTTTCTATGAAGGTGATGAAGGTCAGTTAGGTATAGAAAATGCATATCCTGATATTAAGTGGGAAACAAGTAATGCAGCTGTTGCGACTGTTGCGAATGGCCATATCTGGACAATGAGTCCTGGTAAAGCAACATTAAAGGCAACAAGTAATGGACAGACAGTAAAATGCGTCGTTACTGTAAAGAAGAGAGTACCAAGACTTGATCAGACTAAGGTGACTCTTTTAACTGATCAGAAGGTTGTTTTAAATATTTTAGATAAGGCCAATCCAGAAGATGTTGTACAGTGGAGCTCTAATAAGAAAAAGATTGCTTCAGTCAATGAATTTGGTGAAGTAACAGGTCTTAAGAAGGGTAAAGCAGTTATTACTGCAAAGATTGGTAAGAAGAAATATAAAGCAACAGTTACTGTTAAGAAGAGACAGATTAAGATCAATCCTGCCAAGACAACTATTGAAAAGAATCAGCATATCTTCTTGCAACTATTAAATAAGAAGGATGAAGATCAGGCAGTATGGACTACAAGCAATGATAAAGTTGTTATTGTAGCACAGAGTGGTGAAATTGCAGGGGTTAAACCAGGTAAGGCAACTATTACTGCGCAGGTTGGTAAACAGAAGGCTAAAGCAGAAATTACTGTAAAGGCTAAACCTCTTTCTTTAAGTAAAACAAAGATTGATATGGATGAAGAATCAGATGAAGCTCTTTCTATTAACAACTATGAAAATCAGAAGGTAGAATGGTCTAGTTCTGATGAAAGTATCGCCACTGTAGAAAATGGCATCATCCATGCGAAAAAAGAAGGAACAGTGACTATTACTGCCACAATTGATAAGAAAGACTATACATGTAAGGTGACAGTTCATAACCTTATTAAGGTTATTGATCAGAAAAAAATGACTGTTATTAAAGGCGGTCAAGGACAGTTAACAATCACAAATGTGGATCCTGAAAAGATTAAATGGGATACAAGCGATTATGGTATTGCGACTGTTGCAAATGGTACTGTTTATGGTTTGAAGGCAGGTAAGGCGACTATTACAGGTAAAGTCGGTAAGAAGACTTATATATGTAAGGTAACAGTAGTAAGAAATCCAGATACAGAAACAAAAACAAAAGCGGCTGATATATCACTTGGTGGTATTGAAGTATTAAATACAAAGGGTAAAGTGCTTTATAAATCATCAGCAAAGACTGGTTTATTAAAGACAGATCTTCCTGTTGTGGTAAAGGATAAGACTTATAAAGTCATCAACAACGGTAAGACTCTATATGTTGGTAAGAAGAAAGTTTATTATGCATCTAGTTATGAAGATGCTTCTATTGTAGCTTTCAATGATTCTATTAATATTTATTTAAAGAATGGTAAGAAGACTTCTATTAAGGAAGTAGGTAATTATTCTATTCTTGCATCACGTAAAGATCAGGCAATTCTTTATGATGCTTATAATAAGAATACACTTGGTGTTATTGGTACTAAGGTCTATTCAAATGATTATGCTTTAACAAGTGCCGAAATTACTAAGAAAAACAATGTTGTATTAACTGCAGGAGATGTAGTCAGTCTTTATAAAGATGGACAGATTATTCCTACAAACTCTAACTATAAAGACGATACACATTTCATTTCTAGAAATAAGAAGATTGCGTATGGACCTCATACAGTCTATAACGGTAAGAAGACAACTGAATTGAAGGGTGTACAGGTTTATCCTTATGCTTATGAATTAACAGTGTCTCGTTTTCCAGGATTTGTGAAGGGTAAAGGCTATGCTTATTATGACTTCAATGGTAAAAAGGTCAGTCCTTATTATCAGGAAGCAAATCAGTATGATGAAAATAAGTGTGCAATTGTACAGCTTAAGAATAATAAGTATGAATTGATTAATGCAGAAGGTGAAAATGTATTAAAAGAATCATATCCTCGTTTAGAATTCATAGGCAATTCATATTATGCAGCCTATAATAAGAATGGCCAATTTAAGGTTTATGACTGTAATGGAAAAGAAGCTCTTTCAGATATCTATACAAAGATTCCTGAAACAGCTGCAATAGTCTTTGATGGACATCCATATCTTGCATTAGAAAAGAATGGACGTTCTTATATCTATGATGTGGATAATGGTATGAAGGAAATTTATTCTATTGAAAAAGAAATAGTTCTTCATGAAGAAGGTTATTTCACAATTGGAGATAAATACTATACTCTTACAGGTCAGAAGATCAAATAAGGGGGAATTCTATGGCAATTTTACTTGCAACTTTATTAGTGTTTGTTGGATTAATGTTGACATTTCAGCTGATCTATTTTGAAATCAGCCGTAAGCGTGCATTAAGAGTGAATAATTTAGTATGGTTTGAACAGTTCAATCGTCCTTTCAACTATACGGGAACAGCAAGCATGGTTGTATTATGTATTATCTGTTTTATGATTGGTGGTACAGAAGCAGCATTTATGTCAGCACAGTGGTTCTTAGAACTCATTATCTTTGTGGCATGCGGCGTTATTGCGGATGCTGTGGTACAATTTATTATTATCAAGTATGGTAAGTTCAGATGTCGTCAGCAGATTAGATCTGCAACAACTTTAATGAAAGAAATTGAAGAATTAAAACGTGGAGACGAAGATGACTATGGTTATGAAGTCTCTACACCGCTTTATGATGAAGTTTCTATCACTAAGAGTTATGTGCATCCAGAAGATCATCTTGCTTTTATGACGGTGGATAAAGGGCAGTTTGTAAAGGATTATAAAGACTATCCAGCCGCAACATTTGATATTGAACCTTATAGTGAAACAAGCGAAGTAGAAGCCACTTTAGAAGGATTACCTGTAAAAGCAACAAAACTTACAGAATCTAACTTACTTCCATTTAAGGATGAACGTATTGATGTATTAATGGATCAGTTTTCTAACTATGATAAGAATGAAGTATTGCGTGTACTTAAACCAAATGGTACTTTCATTGTGAATCAGAATGGTAGTGATAACCTTCATGAATTCTTATCTATGTATATGCCTTTCAAGATGAGAGGTGTCTGGGATATGAATAGTTGTGCTATGACTCTTGCGGATGCAGGATTTGAAGTCGTAGAAACAAAAGAAGACAGAGGATATATTCGTTTCCATAATCTTCATCAGATACAGACATATTTCCGTAAGGTGGCTCCAGAAGTGGCTGAAAATGTCGCACAATATAAGAGCTTCTATATGCATGCATTAGACGAGATTAAACAGAATACATATTTCCAGTTGACAACATATCGTTTCTTAGTTGTCGCAAAGAAGAATTTCTAATAGGCTTTCTCAATTGAAAGCCTTTTTTGATAGGGGGTTTTTATGAATACAGTTGAAAGTAAAAGTGCAGTAAAAAATAGTGTATTACGTGTCATGATTGCTGCTGTTCTGATTATCATTCAGGTCTTCTTGATAGTGAAACTTGCGATATATTTATCTAAGTACTATGCCGCTTTTGATATCATTATGAGCTTGATTGCTTTCTTATGTGTATTACGTATCTATGGCAGACCTGATAATAGTGCTTTTAAGTTATCCTGGATTGTCCTGATTCTTATCTTTCCAGTCTTTGGTTTAGCTATTTATCTTATGTTTGGTAGACCTTCTTTATTAAAGACAGTACAGAAGAAGTTCAATAAGGTAAATGCCTATCTTAATACATATCAAATAGAGACAAACGGATTTGAAGAACTACAATGTGATGATCCTCTTCATGCCACTGAAGCTTATTATTTAAAATCTTTAGGTTTCCCAGTCTTTAATCATACAAAGATGAAATTCTATAGTTCTACGAATGAAGCATTAGAAACACAATTAAAAGATTTAAATAATGCAAAGGAATTTATATTCATGGAATATCATGCTATTGAAGATTCAAAGGCATGGAGACAGATTGAAGATGTTCTTGTTGAAAAAGTAAAACAGGGGGTAGATGTCAGAGTCTTTTATGATGATATGGGTAGTGTTGGCTTTATTAATAATAAGTTTAGAACACGTCTTCATGAAGAAGGTATACAATGTCGTGTATTTAATCCTATCTTCCCTGTTTTAAATACTTTTATGAACAATCGTGATCACCGTAAAATAACTGTCATAGATGGTCTAGTAGGCTATACAGGAGGCTATAATCTTGCCGATGAATATTTCAATTATACACATCCTTATGGACTATGGAAGGACTCTGGAGTAAGATTAGAGGGTGATGCAGTAGACTCTCTCACAAAAATTTTCTTTGAGATGTGGCAGACATCAAGTAAAGAAGACAATGAAGACCTCACACCTTATTTAAAAAGGTATCAAATAGAAGGGGAAGGTTATATCGTTCCTTACTCTGATACACCTTTAGATGATGAAGAAACAGGTGAGAATGTCTATTTAAATATGATCAAGCATGCTGTTCATCATATTTATATCACAACACCTTACTTGATATTGAGTGATGAAATGCAAAGAGAACTCATTCTTGCATCAAAAAGAGGTGTCGACGTCAGAATCATTACTCCCGGTATTCCTGATAAAGCTGTTGTCTTTGCAATGACAAGAAGTTATTATTCACATCTTGTGCAGGCAGGTATTCATATCTATGAATATACACCAGGTTTTATTCATTCAAAACAATGTTTAGTAGATGATCAGGTCGGTGCTGTTGGTACAATTAATTTTGACTTTAGAAGTCTTTATCTACACTTTGAAAATGGATGCTGGTTTACTCATAATCATGCAGTCAAAGAATTAAGAGAAGATTTTGATGAACTATTTGAAATAAGTCAGGATGTATCAGAGAAGTATATAAATACAAGTGTTGTATTAAGAGGATGGAGATGTATCTTACGTTTCTTTAGCCCTCTTATGTAAGGAGGTATTATGTTTCATTTTAAACCAAACAGAAAATATACGCAGATTGCGGTTTATGTAGTTGCAACTGTAATTGCAATTTATCTTGTCATTGCAGTGGGGAGTAACATGACAGACATCCTAAAATGGATTAAAAAAGGATGGGGCTTTTTAACTCAGGTTTTCACACCTTTGCTCATTGGTTTTGTGATTGCTTATTTATTAAAGCCTTTAGTAGAAAAGGTGGAATCATCTCTTAGAAGTATTTCTTATTTCCAAGAAAAGAAGAAACTCATCCATCAGTTATCTGTTGCGATTACTTCTTTAATTGTATTATTTGTATTTGCGTTATTATCTGCATTTGTGATTAGAAGTATAGGTAAAGAATTAGCTGTAACACAATTTAAGGACATGAGTGATTTCTTACGTATTATTGCGAAGAATGTGAATGCATTCTATGAAGACCTGATTGTACAGTTAAAGTCCATGAGTATCTCTACAGTACAATTACAGCATTTCTTAAAAACATTTACGAATGGTCTTACAACTAATATTCTAGGTGCTATTAGTAGGGTTTCTGACTTTTTTACAAACCTTCTATTCTCTATCATCTTTGCGATTTACTTTATGCTTGATGGAGAAAAATTATGGAACTATTGGAGTAAGAGTATTAAAGCCTTCACAAGTAG
Organism: Catenibacterium sp. GCM10023432; assembly: GCF_042651925.1. Taxonomy (NCBI): domain Bacteria; kingdom Bacillati; phylum Bacillota; class Erysipelotrichia; order Erysipelotrichales; family Coprobacillaceae; genus Catenibacterium; species Catenibacterium sp. GCM10023432. The sequence goes on from NZ_JBHSEB010000074.1 coordinate 24,435, forward strand.
ACAAGTAGATGCTGTCATTCACCAATTATTAGCGGATATCGAAGGTGTATTCTCTGGTTATGTACGTGGTCAGGTTATTGATGCATTTCTTATGTTTTTAATGGTAAGTATTGCGTTTGGTTTCTTACATATCAAGTTCTGGATTGTGATTGCGTTATTAGTTGGTATAGGGAACCTCGTTCCTTATGTAGGTCCATTTCTAGGATATGGCTCTATTGCGATTATAGGGCTTGTGACTGGTGATTTACATATGGCTTTAAAAGCATTTATCGCATTATTGATTATTCAGGGGGTAGATGGTAATATCATCAACCCAAGATTGCTTAGTGCAAGTATTGACATTCACCCAGTACTCGTTATTGTATCTCTTATTATCGGTAGTATGATAGGTGGATTCTTAGGAATGCTCGTTTCTGTACCAGTAGGTGCATTATGTAAAATCTGGTTTGAAAGATTAGTAGATTATCGTACAGAAACAAAAAATGAATTAGTAGAGGAGAAAGAAAATGGAATTTAGATTTGATCCATGGATGTTAGATGTAGATGTCAATGCAACACAGCATGACTATAGTAAAAATGATTATTCTAAAGAAAAACAATTAAATGAAGAACTAAAGAAAGCAATGTCTTTCCAGCAGTCTCGTATCTTTGAAACATTAGGTGTTGATCCTGATAAGATTTTTGTAGAAAAGATTCCATTAGAAGGTTCACAGAATGTTTATAAATTCTCTTTTATTGTAAAGGGCAAACTTCTGACAATCACAAATATGCAGGCTGCAGTTTATAGTGATGAAAAGGTCTTTGGTCCTGAAATATTAGACCATGTAGAAGTTGTAGATATCCCAGAAGGTGGCGTAATGGTCTATGAAATGGGAAATTTAGCATTGGCTTTTAAACACCCAGGACATACAAATGAATGGAATTGTGGCTCTGTTTTAGGTGTCGGCTTTATACAAATTTAAAATTTATTATCAAAAAAAGATAGTATATATCAATGTTTTTGTAAGCGCTAGTAAAAAATGAGATAAAGGTATAGAAATTATTAGGATTTGTGATATAATAATGCTATATTCATAAGGAGGAATTTTTTAAATGGAAAAATTATCATTCGTAGTATCTGACCCAGTAGGTTTACATGCAAGACCTGCTACAATCTTAGTAAACCAGGCTAGCAAATTCTCTAGCAATATCAACTTAATCTATAACGGTAAGAGCGTTAACCTTAAATCAATCATGGGTGTTATGTCTTTAGGTGTTCCAACTAAGGCTACAGTAGAAATCGAAGCTGAAGGTGAAGACGAAAAGGACGTAATCGATTCTATCGCTAAGGTTATCAAAGAACAGAAAGTTGCTGAATAATATACTTTTGTTTTTGACAGTGGATTTTATCCACTGTTTTTTTTACACACGTTTTCCCATATTTACTCCATAATAACGCAAATATTATTTTTTATTATAATTATAAGGAGGCGTCATTATGTCTAAAGGGAAAGAGTGTTTACACTATTTATTACTATTTCTAATTGTATTGATCACAATGAATATGATTATGATGTGCTTATTTATTAAGCAGGGATCATTGCAGGTAATTAATAAGTATAAGAAACAATTGAAATATGAAGTAACACTGACATCTAATAATGGAGGTGTTAGTCTTACTGATGCAAAAGAGTTAACACACCTTAAAGGTGTAAAAGCCTATAACTATGAACAATTAGTCAATGCATCCTCATCACTTCAACCTGTAGATACACATCTCTCTTTTCCTCGTATTCATTTAAAAAATTATCAGGAAGATTCATTTCTTCTTGCGGGTTATTCTTCTATGACGCTGATTCAGGACTTTAATTCAAAAGAATATCAATTAAAAGAAGGAAGACTACTCACAAATAAAGATGAGAATACATCCAATGCAGTTATATCCTACGCATTAGCTAAAAATAATAATATTAGTATAGGAGACAGTATTCAGTTTAATACTGAAAAAGGAGATGTCTCATTATCTATTGTAGGTATCTATAAGAATAAGGTGGGTCCATTAAGTCGTCTAAAGCCTTATAATACAATCTTTATCTCTTTATCAAAAGCACAGTCATTAAGTCATACAGAACAGACGCTATCCTCTGTCACTTACTACTTAACTAAAGAAGATACATCAGAATATTTTATTAAGAGAGCACAAAAAACACCGTTAGACTGGAATCAATTACAGCTTACTTCCAATGATGCACAATATAATGCATGTGTTTCAATCTTTGAAAATATATATGATAAAGTAAAGACGTTTCCATTTATACTATTAATCACAGGCTCATTTCTATTAATACTTGTATATATAAGATTATCAAAGAAACAGAATCTTTTAAAAACATTCATCGTATTTATTGTTGCGTTATCTATTACTTTCTTTACAAGTCCTTACCTTTCAAAATATATCATCAATACCTCTCTTTCTCACCGTGATATGACAATATCTCAAAAAGAAATAAGAAAGATTAGGACAGTTTATACATCAAAAATCCTGATAGAAACAATTGGCATTGCATCTATCATGTATCTAGAAACAGTGATTATAACATATAAGAAAAAGATCTCAGCCTAGGCTGAGATTATTTCTTTTGATTTTGAGAATAATCCATAAATACCACCAGTATGCATAAATAGAATATTCTTTGCATGATCAAAGGTACCTTTTTCTAATTCATGGATCAGTCCATAATAGGCTTTACCTGTATAAACAGGATCAAGAATAATACCACTGTGTCGAGACAAATCAGAGATAGCTTTTAATTCTTCTTTACGGCTTAAAGAGTAGCCTCTTCCTACATATCCATCAATTATATGAATATGACTTCTATCCACATCTTCAACATTAAGATGAGGCAACGTTTCATCAATAATGCGATTGATTTCTTTAATAAAGAAATCAGCATCATCACATACATTAATACCTACAATATCTTTATGAGTTTGTCTTAATTCATTACCTAGATATAAACCAGTATAAGTTCCACCAGAACCGACTGCATCAATAATAGTATCAAACACTATGCCTGTCTTTTTTTCATATTCTAGTATTTCATCAAAAGCATCAATATAACCTAAAGTACCGATTCCATTACTAGCACCCATAGGAATAATGTAAGGTTTACTACCTTGATCTAATACTTCTTGATAGACTTCCTGCATCATTTCATCTTTATGCGCCTGGAAATCATCATGTTCCTTTACTCTAATATCAGCACCAAGCATATGATCTAAAAGGAAGTTGGCTGTTTCAATATTTTCACCAGGTTCTTTTCTAAGTATAAGAATACACTTTAATCCTAGTTTAGCGGCCACTGCAGCAGTAGATCGGCAATGGTTGGACTGGAATCCACCATTTGTGATCAGTGTATCACATCCTAAAGATAATGCTTCTGCCACACTGTATTCTAATTTTCTAATCTTATTGCCAGATGCGACACTATCTGTTAAGTCATCTCTTTTCACAAAAATATTTGGTTTATATTTGTTTGAGAGATAGTCTATTTTTTCTATAGGAGTAGGCAGCTGAGCTAAATGTAGTTTGTTCATTTTATCACCTCTATATATAGTATAGTAGAATTAAAGGATGAAATCACACTTTCTTATAAGAAAGTTTGGTATAATGATGAAGGCAAGGAGATACAAATATGAAAACAATTGGTAAAGATGGTATTTTATTAAGACTCGCAAAGGATATGTATCCTGAGAGAGATGATTTATCTTCTATTGAAGTAAAAACATTATTTAATGATATTTGTCATAAATATATACAAAGAGAAGGCATCTATGATCTTCTTTCATGGCTAGAAGGTACTGACTTTTATAGTGCACCTGCAAGTACACGTTATCATGGAGATTATGAAGGTGGGTTATGTGATCATAGTCTTCATGTTTATTTCTGTTTTAGAAGTTATGTAAAGAAGCGTTGTGAACCAGGGTATCATTTATCTATGAGTGAAGAAAGTATAGCGTTATGTGCTTTATTTCATGATTTATGCAAGGTTGATATTTATAAGACGGAAATGCGTAATAAGAAGAATGCCCAGGGACAATGGGAACAAGTACCTTTCTATACAATAGAAGATGCATTCCCTGTAGGACATGGTTCTAAGAGTGTTTATATTATGAATCGCTATTTAAAGCTTACAGATATAGAAATAGCCGCTATTGCCTATCATATGGGCTTTAGTTATGGTGATGATGCAAGAACAGTAGGAAATGTATTTAGTCGTTTTCCTGAAGCTTTTGCGTTATCTACAGCTGATATGGAAGCCACTTATTTTGTAGAAAATGAACATTGGCCAAGATAAAGTGCTATAATATCATCCAAGGTGATATATATGAAAAAGAGTAAAATTAAAACAAATGCATTAAGAATGCTTGATCGTGATAAGATTCCTTATGAGATCAAGACATATGAATATGATGAAGAACATTTGAGTGGTGAACATGTGGCATCACAAGTAGATATGGATGCAGGCGATATCTATAAAACACTTGTATTACATGAAGACCACGATTATTTAGTATGCTGTATTCCTGTATTAGAGGAAATAGACTTAAAGAAACTGGCTAAACTATCTGGACATAAGAAGGTAGAAATGCTTCATATGAAGGATTTACTTGGCCTCACAGGTTATATACGTGGGGGGTGTTCTCCTGTTGGCATGAAAAAGAAGTTTCCTACATATTTTGATGCCAGCATAGAAAAAGACCGTCCTATCGCTCTCTCAGCAGGTAAAAGAGGCTATCAGATGATTGTTTCATCAAAGGATATTACAACATATTGTGATGCAAAAATAGGGGATGTAGTGAGAGATCACTAACCCCCTTTTTATATATCTGTAAGTGCTTACTTAGGAGTTCTCGACAAAAACATATCGATATTCATAAATATAACTATTTGATTTAGATAAATATTTAAAACGTGAGTAAAAGTTATGAGAAAATAATGCAACTGTAGCGCTTTTTGTTTCTATAGGTTTTTGAAAATGGTATAATAAGAACAGGAGGTAACGCTTAAAAATGGATATTAATAAAAAATATGAGCAATGGTTAAATTATGAAGATATGGACGCTTCATTAAAGGCAGAACTTGCCGGAATGACAGAAGAACAGAAGGAAGATGCTTTCTATAAGAACCTTGAATTCGGTACAGCAGGTATGCGTGGTATTTTAGGTGCAGGTACAAACCGTATGAACATCTATACAGTTCGTAAAGCAAATATGGGATTTGCGAAATATGTGGCTAATTTACCAGAAGGTAAAGAACGTGGAGTCGCAATCAGCTATGATAACAGACATATGTCATATCGTTTTGCGATTGAATCTGCTAAGATTCTTGCAAAGTTTGGTATTAAGTCTTATATCATGGAATCCTTAAGACCTACTCCAGAATTATCTTTCGCAGTGCGTTATTTAAAATGTGCAGGTGGTATCATGATTACTGCTTCTCATAACCCTAAGGAATATAACGGTTATAAAGTATATGATGATACTGGTTGTCAGTTAATCCCTGAATGGGGCGATATCGTTGTTGATTATGTAAATGAAATCGACGATGAATTAGAAATTGAACAGATTAGTGATGAAGAAGCTTATCCATTCATTACATGGGTAGGAGAAGAAGTGGATGAAGCTTACTACAAAGCTGTAATGGGTATTGAAATCAATCCTGGACTAGATAAGTCTGATTTCAAGATTGTTTATTCACCACAGCATGGTGCAGATAACATCCCTGTAAGAACATGCTTAAAGAGATTAGGTTATGATATTGTGCCAGTACTTGCACAGTGTGCACCTGATCCAGATTATACAAATACAAAGTCTCCAAACCCAGAAGTAGATTCTTCTTATGAATTAGCTATTAAGCTTGCGAAAGAAGTAGATGCTGATGTAGTCGCAATTACAGACCCTGATGGTGATAGACTTGGTGTTGTTGCAAAGCATAATGGTGAATATGTATTAATGAGTGGTAACCAGAGTGCTGCTGTATATCTTGAATATATCTTATCTCAGAGAAAAGAGAAGGGTACATTACCTGATAATGCAGTTATGTACAATACTATTGTTACAAGTGATCTTGGTGAATTAGTTGCTAGAAACTATGGTGTTGATGTTGAAAAGACATTAACTGGATTCAAGTTCATTGGTGATAAGATCAGAAAGTATGAAAAGACACATGAAAAACAGTTCATCTTCGGTTATGAAGAAAGCTATGGCTGTGTTGTAGAAGACTTCGTAAGAGATAAAGATGCTGTACAAGCTGTATTACTTGCTGCTGAATGTGGTAACTACTATAAGAAGCAGGGTAAGGATCTTATTGATGTATTGAATGAATTATATGCTAAGTATGGTACGTTCAAGGAATCACAGATTGCTTTAGCTAAGGCTGGTGCTGCAGGTGCTGCACGTATCAAAGAAATGATGGATACTTTAAGAAAAGACAAGCCTACTGAAATTGGTGGCGTAAAGGTTGTATTAAGCGAAGATTATGCAACAAGTGAACGTTCTGATGGCACAACAATTGACTTACCAAAGTCAAATGTATTAAAGTATTATCTAGAAGATGGTTCTTGGATTGCTGCTAGACCTTCTGGTACAGAACCTAAGTGTAAATTCTATTTCTCAATTAAGGGTACAGATGCAAAGGATGCTGCTGATAAGACAGAAGTATTCCATAAAGCAATGATGGAATTAATTGGTGAATAACTCATATGGGGGCTCTATCTTCGATAGAGTCCTTTATTATTTGGAGGTGGAACATGTATAAATTATTAGTTGTAGAAGATGAAGTGCTTATTAGAGATATTATTAAGGAATATTTTGCGGCAAGAGACTATGAAGTGATTGAAGCAGTAGATGGTTATGATGCTTTGAATAAAGTGAATCAAGATATTGATATGGTTTTACTTGATATCATGATGCCAGGAATGGATGGATATGAAACATGTAAGAAGATTCGTGAACAATACGATATGCCTATTATTTTTATCAGCGCTTTGTCTGAAACTGATAATATGCTGGATGGTTATCATGTAGGAGCAGATGATTATATCACAAAGCCATTTAAGCCTTCTGTTTTATATGCGAAATGTCAGGCTATTTTAAATAGAAGCAAGAAGACAGAAAAAGAAGATAAAGAAATCATCTGGTTAGATGCAAGTAAACATTTAATGTATGTAGATGGTGAACCAGTCGCACTTCCCAATAAGGAATATTTATTAATGGAATTATTCTTAAATAATAAGAATCAGTTATTTACACGTTCTCAGATTTTAAATAAGGTCTGGGGCTATGATTATTATGGTGATGGACGTGCTGTAGATACTTATATTAAGAAGTTAAGAAAGAAACTGGGTGTACATTCACATCGTATTCAGACTATTATGAAGGCAGGTTATACATATACGGATGAAGAAGACTAAATGGTCTTTTGGACTTGTAAAGCGTACCTTCTTCTTGATGTTGTTTGTATTTGTGATTATTCTTGGACTTATGTCATTACAAGGCATTACAGAATACAAGGAACGTATTATTAGTTCTTCATATGATGCTTCATTGACTTCTGGCATACAGAATATATATCAGACACAGTATTCTTTAGATAATCCAGATATGACCAAGTATTTAAAGAATTACTATCTTACAAATGAGGGTATGTCTGCAATAGTGGATAGTGATAATAATATCAAGTCATTTATAAGTAGTGCTTCTTCGCATATTTCTCAATTGTGGATTCTTGACGATAGTACGAGTCAGAAAATCATGGTGGATATATCTGAAAATAATCTAGTAGAGAAAATCAATAAGTATATGATTGAACATCCTGATGAGAATTATGATGTAGTCATAGGTGATGCTAAGTCTCAAAAGAAACAATACTATATTAATGATGGTGAGAGAGAGGTTGAATATTATACATCAATGGATACAACAGATATTCATCCTGCGTATCTTGCGATTAATGGTAAGGTTTTATTAAATGGAACACACAAATCATTAAAGAAATATAAAGTATCCTGGTATATGTCGGAAAGATGCTTTTATGAAAGAAATGGTTCAAGTGGCGGAAGAGAGTTCACTGATTATAAGAAACTTAAGAAGGCATTAGAAAAACAGATCAAGAAGATTGATAGTATTGAATATGCAAAAGGATCTGATTATGTGCATTTTAAGAGTATTAATGTAAATGGTGGGACAATGACTATTGTGCTTTCAGAACTGAATCAGGAAATATCTCCAGTGTCAAATGTGAGTGGTGTAAAGGGTTATTTTGTATCAGCTAGCTTTATACCTAAATTGACTAAAAGGGCTGCAGTGAACTATTTTGAACATTCCTGGTATATTTATATTATTGTACTCTGGCTGAATATTGTGATTTCTATTGTAATCTCACATATGATTACAAAACCATTAAGACATGTATCAGAAGTTACAAATGAAATTGCGAAGAATGATTTCAGTGAGAAATTCTTGATTACACGTCATGATGAAATAGGGCAGTTGGAAAATAATATCAATATCATGAGTACGAACTTAGAGAATACAATCAATCAGCTGACTGAACAGCTTGAACATGTTCAAAGACTAGAACATACAAGAAAACAGTTTATTGCGAACTTTACTCATGAGATTAAAACCCCTCTTGGTATTATTGCGGGGTATTCTGAATTATTAGAGGATGCCACAACGCAGGTTACAAGAGAGAAATATATTCATATCATTAATGAACAGATTGAACGTATTAATGGTATCGTACTTACAATGTTGGAATTATCTCGATTAGAATCAGGTAAGATAGAATTAAATAACTATCATGTTTCATTGCCAGAACTTGTAGAAGAAGTGATAGATGATTTTGAATATGAACTAGAAAAGAAGCAGCTTCATATTGTAAAAGAATATGAAGAAGTGGTTTTGGATTGTGATCCTATTCAGATAGAAAGGGTTATTAATAACCTGACATCTAATGCGATTAAGCATACAGATGAACAAGGTACGATTATATATCGTGTTACAAATCATCGTTTTGAAATAGAAAATGAAGGACAACATCTCTCTCAGGAAGAGATGGAATCCATCTGGGAAGCCTATATTTCTAAGGATCAGGGCGGAACAGGACTCGGTCTTCCTATTGTAAAAGCGATATTAGAGAGACATAGTTATCATTTTGGAGTAGAAAATACAGAAAAAGGTGTTCTATTCTACTTTGAATATTGATATAATAAGGCAAGTAGGGAATGGGTGATCTTATGAAACTAAAAAGAGTACAGTTTTTTATGTCTAAACAAAGTTATCTGGCTAGTCTCCTTGCGATTGCAGCATTAGTCTGTTATTTCATAGGTTACGCCTCAATTGCGATTATTCTGACTATCGCGATTATTATTTGTTTAGTTATTTATTTTATTCTTGGTCTCGTTTATTGGAGATGCCCTTATTGTCATAACTATCTTCCTACAAAAGATGCAGGTAGTTTAACAGTGTGTCCCCATTGCCAAAAAGAATTATTTAGAGATGAAGAAAACAATACTGTAGAAAAATAAAAGGCTGATATCGCTTATGTGATATCAGTCTTTTTTCTATAAGTAAATTGCTTTATTGATGTGAAGATAGTAGACAATAGGCTGTACATCTGTATGGAATACTTCTTTAAGTACTTTTGAGTAATAAGACAACTGCGTACGGTGGAGCTCTTTAAGCACTTCTTCGCTGTTGTCTTTTGATACTTTATCTGTCTTATAGTCTAGTACATAAACTTTATTGTCTTTAATAAAGACTAAGTCAAATATACCATTGATGATGAGTCCATTCTCATCTTTGTATCTAAATTGTTTTTCCTGGTAAATTTGATCTGCATCTTTAATCAATTGATATGTATCACTATTGATAAAATCATTGATATGAGGAAGATAGTTATTTAAGACCTTGAGTCCTTCCTCATCAAACATCTGATTACTATAAAGTGATTGAATCAATTCCTGTGGATTATCTTCTTTAAAATTGAAATAACTTAATAAGTTATGGACCAATGTTCCTCTATCTGTAGCTAGATAGTGTGTTCCTTCATTACTAAAATCAAAATGTGTTTCATCATTCTTCACTTCTTCCATACTTGTTACCGCAATGCTGCGTGGTTCAGTAGGATAAGGATATTCAAAATCATAATACTTCTTATAAGCGCGATATTGGTTGTCCGCTTTTATTTTCGCATAAGGTGGAATACGTTGTACTGTTTCACTACTATCTAGTATTGTGCAATGGAAACGTGCTAGCTGAGTATCTTTATTCTCTAGTTCTTTAAAAGAAGAACGATCTAATGAAAGATAAGGTCTGATTTCAGGAATTAGTATCTTTATATCATTTTGGAAGTCCTTATGTCTTAATAAAGCCATAAGAACCCAGCTTAAATAATTGTTTGTAGAACGCATGGCAAGATTATATACAACACCCTGACCCTTCTTTAGAGTAGGGTCTGTATCATTGGCCTGTACCTGACGGGCAATAGAAATGATTTCTTCTTCATCCTTGATTGTACCGGTTAAGATGAGTTTCTTTTCTGCACGTGTTAAGGCAACATAAAGAATACGCATTTCTTCATTCACTGTTTCTTGACGAATGAACATCTTCAACATTTTTGAATAAGGATGCTCATACTTACATACAATATTTCCAAATGGAGATTCTTCTAGCTTACATACACTTCCGGCCACTCCATCATGCTGAGAAATAATAATTTCGGCATTTTCATCAGAGGAATTAAACTTCTTCTGCATGGCACTCACAAATACAACAGGGAACTGTAACCCTTTAGACTTATGAATAGTCATGAATTCTACAGCATCATTTTCATCACTCGCAATAAATCCAGGGGCCTGGCTAGAAGAAGAATCTAATAATTCTAGGTAATCTTTTAAATAAGGATATTCTTCATTTGTGCGGAATGTTTCTATTAGAATATCTAAGTTTGCGCTACGTTGTTCACCATTCATTAATTGGGATACAAAAGCCTGATATCCTGTTTCTTTTAAACACTTCTTTAATGTTTCATAAGGTGATGATGTCATGGCAGTATTTCTTAAATCATTGAACACATCTAAGAAATGAAGTACCTTCTTATTTGTATGATGTGTGAGGTTGATGTAAAGAGGATCATCTGCATCTCTTATATCTAATAACTCATTCTCAGTAAAATGAGAGAATAAGAAATTATTATGTAATACAGATAACATCGCAATATCATCATATGGATTAACCAAAGCCTTTAATAATGTCATCATACTAATGACTTCATTAGACTCAAACAAACCACTTGATAAAGTAATATTTGCAGGAATATGATAACGTTCAAAAACCTTCTTATAAGTAATAAATTCAGTCGTAGAACGCATGAGTACCGCAAAATCATGATATTTATAATCCTTCAGTTTTTTCATGCTGATGATTTTCTGGGCAATCATATGTGCTTCCACTTCAGATTTTGTATATTCTTCCTGATTCTTATAAAGAGAAATAAGTATGTCTGTATCAAAATCATGATTCTTCTCTAGTTCAGGAAGTGTTGTACCTTTTGCATCAAAATCATATCTTAAAATCGCATTATCACCATGGATATACTCTAATCCGCCTACAGAACTATCCATAATACAATCAAAAATATAATTGACACTATCTAATACAACTTTTTCAGAACGATAGTTATACTTTAAATCAATACGAATATTTGTATCATATTCTGTCATCTCTTCTAGTTTAGTGAATGTATCAAACTTATATTGGAAAATAGAAGGATCAGCTTGTCTAAATCGATAAATAGACTGTTTCATATCACCGACCATAAACATTGGAATATGTTCATCATAGTTCGCAATCTTTAAGACAAGGTTCTCCTGCATCTCATTTGTATCCTGATACTCATCCACCATGATTTCCTTTAGTGTATGATTCAATCTTTCTACAACAGGAAGATCAGGTTGCAACAGTCTTGTCGCATATTCTTCTAGATCATGGAAGTCTAATTCATTTCTAGCTTTCTTTGCGTCACTATAATCTTTATTGAACTGATCCAATAGTCCATCTTTACCGAGTAAGAATTCAATATCTTTAAAAGAATAATCAAGATATTTTTTGAACTCCTCTGTTGAAGTAAAAGATAAAAACTTCTTTAATTTTGAAAGAGGATCAGTGACATTCCCTTTTAACTTTGTATATTGTTTCTTAACAGAATCATCTACACCTAATTCACTCCATTTAATATTTGCCATTTCTAACTTTTGAGACAGTAAACTATTTAAAGTATCAAAGGTAAGCGGTCTATTTAAGGCATCATAGAGATCAGAATAATAATCATATAATGCATTGGCAGGTGCAGGTTTTTTCGCATTTTCAACAGTTTCAAAGAAATAAGTAATATCATACTTCTCACAGAAACGATATAAAATATTATAGGCACTTAAACTTTTAAGACAGCAGTCTCTATATAATTGAGTCATGCCTTCTAGAATAGGCATGTTTCTAGAAAGATTAAAATCATAATATCTTTCATGAACTTGATCAAGGAAATGATGGAAATCCACAAAAGAATTGGTGATGTTCTGGAAGTCTATTAAAGTCTTCTTTAAATCATCAAAGTTATTTTTTGTGTTATGACGATAAGCATAATCCTTGAAATCTGGATCTTCTACCCATTTTTCTAAACATTGATTGAGAACCTGGTCTTTAATTAAATCAGGTGAAGGGTTCACCTTAAATCCTGGCATCACACCAATCAAATAGCCATACTTCTCTAAGAGAGTCTTACAGAAACTATCAAATGTAGTGATGTAGGCATGAGGCAGTAATTGAATCTGTTCTTGAATATGTCTCAATGTTTCCTCATCGTGATCAGCGAGGGCTTCTTCATGTAAAGACACATTCAATCTTTGTTTCATTTCATTTCCGGCCGCTTTAGTAAAGGTTAATACAAGGAATTGATCCATTGAATAATGATCATTCACAATCAAACTAATTAAGCGGGCTACAAGAATTCTTGTCTTTCCTGAACCTGCAGGAGCACTGACAAGAATAGTCTTTCCTCTTAAATCAATCGCAGCCTGTTGTTCTTTATTGTATTTAGGCATTCTCGTCATCTCCTTTTAGTTTCTTATACATATCTTTCGCAATCATTCTATTTTCATTTTCAAATACATCAAATAAGCATACTGGCTTATAAGGACAATACGTACATGGATAAACCTTGAAATCACTATTTGGCTGGGCACCGTCTGTTAAGGTAGGGTGGATAGGAATTAATCCAGCATGAATCTTTTTATAGAGTTCAGAAATATGATTTTCTACATACTCCATAATTTGATCTAGTTCATCAGGAGAAATAACTTTTGCGCTATTCGCATATTCTCCAGACTTTTTTACCTTAACAGGTGCAACTAATTCAGGTGTAGATCCGAGTCCTTTTACAGAATTAGTAGATCCATCATCCACCATATAGCCTTCCATACGATATTCTTTTAATACATCCTCATCACTAAGTGCATAACTTGAATCACGTGTGAGTATTCGTTTCTTCATATTAAAGTACAACATGCCTGCACGATCCTTATTCTCCTGCTTGCATAACATATCTAGATAAACAAGCATTTGAATATTAAATCCCTGCATCGCAAGATTTAAATCAATTTCTTTGCTACTTGATTTATAATCCACTATACGTGCATAATTTCCAAATTCATCTACTCTATCAATAATGCCTGAAAAAGGAACATCACCAATCTGACCGGATATTTCTTTTTCTTTTGCGACAGGAACATAGTCACCTAGTTTTAACTGTTTCTGAATAATCTTGATTGTCATCTTCATATCTTTAATGAGATTATCAATAAAATATTGGTTCATTGGATGATCATCATATTTCTCTTTCAGATTCTCTTCTATATAATGTTTTGCTTCTTGATCTACAAGAGATTCATCATCAAGACATTTCTCCATTAAATAATGACATAAAGAACCAAGTTCACTTGATTGTAAAGTATCTTCTCTCTTTTCTGTAATCTTTAATCCATATTTAATGTAATAAGAGAAAGGACATTTATTATATGTCTCTAAACGAGATACACTGACCCCTCTTCCGAGCTTATTTGTATCTTTAATAAACTCAGGCTGGTTACTTGTCATTTTATAATGATCAATCAATCGATTAATAGGATCTTCATCTATACGTGATTGATTTAAATATAGGTTATTCTTGATGAGATTCAATGAAGGATTGATATATTCTAATTCAAAGAGATCACTCAAACGTGACATAAGAATAGAAGGAATCAATTCGTTGGCAGCCATATTCTTCTTACTATAAGAGAATGTATAAGATAAATAAGGATTTAAAAGAACCTGTATAATACGCTTATAATGTGCCTGTAACTGTTCATCTAATAATAGAGGATGAGGATTAAATTGTTTATAGTCCTCCTCCATTAAGAATCCTTTATCACTGATTTCTAAAGGTAGGAATGTTTCATTGATTCCTGTTAAATAAATATGTTTAGGTGAAGCAGTCAATCCCTTTTCAAGTGAAGTCACAATAACACCTGTCTTATTTGTAACTCTATTACCTGGAATAATGCATTGAAGGAATAAATCAAACTCTTCAGGACTAATTTCATCATCACATTGATAAGCATCAAGAGTTTTAATCATAGAGGCACTGATATCCTGTTTTTGAAGGAACTGAATAATTTCCTTAAAAGTATGTCCAATACACTCTGATAATGATCGAGACATTTTACGATAATCACTATTATAATGACATGCTACATTTTGTGATAATGTGGCAGGAATATTGAGTTCATCAAAACATACTGTGAGATAATCTGAGTAGCTTGCTTGATTGGTAATGATCATAAAGTCTTCATAGTGCAGCTGCTCATTCACAATACGTGATTTAATATCACAGGCAATCTTCATACATTCCTGCATAGGGTGCCCACCACTCATTACACGTCCTCTCGCTACTTTATGTACATCACTATTATCAAATAAGTGATGAATAATAGACTCTTCATATTCATTTAATATTTCATCTGCATCTGTCATTTCTAGTAATGTGACAGGAACATAATTGTCTATCTTATTAAATAATTTTTTGGATGCAATGTGAGGATAATCATCACTCATAATATAAAGAGGTGTCTTTAACGAATCGTCTATTAAATCCTCTACCATCTCTTCAATTGTCCAATATCCTCCAGTAATAAGAGAATTAATTGTATATAAATCTTCACACTTCTTATTTAATAAAGTATCTTCGAAAAACTGATCGAGAGTTATGTTATTTCTATGAATCTTTTTAAGTGTAGAAATCAATTCAAGAATCATCTCATAAGAATTAGAACTAAATTGTATTGTATTAAATGTATGACAAGAAAGAATATGACGCATCATAAAAACAAGATCTGCCTGTGAATAAATATGACGGGCAAACTGTTTATGTGAAATCAAAATCTTATCTATATATTGTTTAAGTGTTAGAACTTCTATATCAAATAAACAGGAACACTTATTCAAGAATAGATCTTCTACATATTCTGTATTCTCTGTAATGATATAAGCAGGTCCCTGCAGTTTGTCTGCCAATTCATTGAGTTTTTTATTGAGGTGCATCCCTTTAATAATCTGCATAATGATTCTCCTTCATTTGTACTTTAGTACTATTATATCATTGCATCTAAAATCACGCATTAAGTTAAGCTTCTATAACACCTATATAATGGAGTTAGTGAACTACCTCGACTTAATACTCCGTATTTGAAGTCAAGGCTTCTAGGATGCTTATGCATCCGTTTAAGAAGATTGATATTTAAGTCTCCACCTATTGCTAGGCAATCCTTATTCTTATAGGCGTGTCCACTTCGCCTCTACTGTATAGGATGTTTACATCCACAACGCTACTTTTACGCAAGATATTTAATGCACCATTTACATCTGCATTCAGAACTTGTCCACTCGCTGTTCTGTACTGTCCACGATGTATTCTCTTTCCACTGAAAAGGTATTCTTCAGTATCATCACTCTTATAGACTGGTATGACATCCTTATCCCAGAAGCTAGCCTTTGATGTATAGGACTCTTCCTGCATTACAAGTATGATGCCATTCAGTTCACAGAGATATTCAAGCTTATCTCTCAGCTTCCCATAAGGAATATTAACGAAAGTCTGATTGTTTCTTCTGCCTATGTTGGAATCCTTCTGAAATGTTTCATTATAGCCCACAACAAGAGTTCCAATATCATGATCGATACAGTAATCAATCACCCTGCGTGCAGTCTTGTTCATGTAGTCATTTATTCTATTGTTGCGCCTGCATGCTAATGCTTTCTGTCTGTTGGTTGGCTTCTTTCCAAAATGCTGCTTATCCTTGATGGACTGTAATCTTGCATTTTTCTTGTTGAACCACTGGTTAATGGACTTCAATCTTCTTCCGTCGATGATGAATGTCTCACCTTTACTTGATACTCCAGTGACAAGATTATTGATACCAAGATCTAATGCCAGTGAATTTGTTGTATTGAGATTCCTTTGAATGCATTCAGCTTCATAGATATACTGGATTTCAAAGAACCTGGCATCTGCCTTTGGTATGATACGTATTTCCTTCACTTTCTTATCAAGCAGTATAGGTGGAATAGTAATCTCAACAGCCTTATGTGTTTTTTTGAAGCTGTTTGAATATGGAAGTATGAGCTTATTCCCTTTAAGTCTTACAAATCCAATGACGAGCGTAGTATATCCATCACTAGGAAGATAGCGTGGAAGTCTGCAGTCCTTAAGTGCATGCTTTCCCTGCTCTGCCTTTTTAAGAAGATCGAAGAATGATTTGAATGAACTATCTACTTCCTTCAGTATCTGCTGTGCCATATTGGAATTAAGCGTTCTATAGTTATCAGACGACTTCAGAAGTGCATAGTTCTTCTCATAATTGAGATATTTGCCTTCTGCAAAGTAGTGCTGTCTGATGTTATAGATTGCCTGATTAGTAAGATTCTTTGCAATATGACATAATTCCTTGATGGAACGATAGTCTTCCTTGGACAGATGCTTTACCTGCTGTTTGACTGTAAGATACATATATTTAGCCTCCTTTCTGCAGATTTAGGAAAAGAAGTTTCCTATATGTATTATACTATTTCTTACTCCAAATTTCTCTATCGGATGCATTAACGGCATTCATCCCCCACCTATATTCTATATTGAGGCGGGGTTTTTCTGCCTGTTTTTTAGATAAAAAAAGCCTTCCACATAAGTGGAAAGCTTCATGTTAACGTAACTCATCAAGCCACATAGATACATCTGCATCACTAGGCATACGTAAATCTCCACGAGGAGATAAAGCGACTGAACCAACTTTAGGTCCATCTGGGATACAGCTACGCTTGAACTGCTGAGTAAAGAAACGTCTATAGAATAGAGTGAGCCATTTCTTAATTGTTGCTTCATCGTATTTATCACCATATGTATGAATCGCAATACGTAATAGTTTTTGTGGTTCATAATGGAATCTTGCATGATGATAAAGGAAGAAGTCATGTAATTCATAAGGTCCTACAATATCTTCTGTCTTCTGAGTAATTTCACCATCTTTTGCAGGAAGTAATTCAGGTGAGACTGGTGTATGAAGAATATCCTGTAATGTAGCTTCTAATACTTCACCTTTATATAAAGTAGATACATAATCAACAAGATATCTTACTAGTGTCTTAGGAACAGAGACATTGACACCATACATACTCATATGGTCACCATTATAAGTAGACCATCCAAGTGCAACTTCTGATAAGTCTCCTGTACCTACGACAATACCACCTGCCTGATTCGCAATATCCATAAGAACCTGTGTTCTTTCACGTGCCTGGCAGTTTTCATAAGTGACATCATGAACTTCAGGGTTATGATTAATATCCTTAAAATGCTGGTTAACGGCATCTTTGATATTGACTGTCATAGAAGTGACTTCTAGTTCCTTCATAAGTGTTAAGGCGTTATTTAAAGTACGATCTGTTGTACCAAAACAAGGCATAGTGACCGCAATAATATCTGATACAGGACGACCTAGCATCTTATAAGCCTTATGCATAACAAGTAAGGCGAGAGTAGAATCAAGTCCTCCAGACATACCAACAACTACTTTCTTAATATGAGCGGCTTCTAATCTCTGCATTAAGCCATGAGTCTGGATATTAAATACTTCTTCACAACGGGCTGCACGTTTTTCTTTATCACTAGGGACAAATGGATGAGGATCATAATAACGATCTAAATCCAATTCTACATCATCTAATGCAAATGGTACGGCATTAAAATAATCTTCGCTTTCATAAGTGGTCATTTCAATACGTTCTGTATGAATCTTTTCTAAATCCATATCGGCGTAGATTAAACCTGTTGAGTACTGAGTAGATTCTTTAAGTAATGTACCATTTTCATAAATAAGGTGATGATTAGAAAATACAACATCAGTTGTTGATTCACCCACACCCGTGTTACTATAAACATAGCCACATACAAGTCTTGCACTTGTTGCACTGATCAAACTGCGTCTATAATCACTCTTACCTGTTAAGTTATTAGAAGCAGAAGGGTTCACAATAAGTGTGGCTCCATTTAAACATGCATCAGTACTTGGTGTATGAGGAGCCCATACATCTTCACATATTTCTACCCCAATCTTTAACCAAGGATGATTTACATCTTCAAAAAGCTGTTCAGTTGTCACATGAATTTCCTGATCACATAAAGTAATATACTCATCTAAATCACGACCACTCTTGAAATGTCTACCTTCATAGAATTCATGATAATTTGGAATATATGTCTTAGGTACAGCACCTAGAATTTCTCCTTTATGTAGTACAAGTGCACAATTATAAAGATCATTACGGATAACAAGCGGCATTCCAATAACAATCACTGTATCAAGATCTTTTGTTTCATCTAGAATATATTGAAGCTGTGTTTCTGATTCATTCAATACTCTCTTCTGAAAGAAAAGATCTTCAATTGTATAACCAGTTAAACATAGCTCATTCAATACAAGAACCTGTGTATGATTTGCGTTGGCTTCTTTTGATAAACGGATAATCTCCTGCGCATTCTTTTTCACATTTGCGATAGAGACTTTAAAAGAACCAGCTGCAACTCTAATAAAACCATCTTTCATAAGCATTCCTCCAATTTCCTTATCATTATATCAAAAAAAGTTCACGTGAGTGAACTTTATAGTAAGTGTATATCATTTTCTTTGCAGATACGCATTGTATCTTCATCCCATAAAGAAGCCTGTACTTCACCAATATGGGCTTTCTTTAAGAAGAACATACATAAACGTGACTGACCGATACCGCCACCAATACTTAATGGATAAACATTATTTAAAACATTCTGGTGATAAGGAAGTTCAGTACGTTCCTCTGCGTGAGCTTTCTTTAGCTGTTCTTCTAAGGCTTTCGCATCAACACGTATACCCATAGAAGATAATTCAAATGCATCATCAAGAATAGGATGATAAACAAGAATATCACCATTGAGAGTCCAGTCATCATAGTCCGGTGCACGTCCATCATGCTTGATGCCAGACTTAAGGGTATCCCCAATCTTCATTAAGCAGACTGCTTTCTTTGCTTTAGTGATGGCTCTTTCTCTTTCCTTTGGTGTTAAATCAGGATAAACATCTTCTAATTCCTGTGTTGTAATAAAAAAGATCTTTTCTGGTAATAATCCCTTATCTAACTGTGGATAATGACGAATCATTAAGAAATCTAAATCTAATAAAGCTTTATAAATCTTCTTAACAGTCTGTTTGAAGAAATCAACAGTACGATCTTCAGGTTTGATCACTAATTCCCAGTCCCATTGGTCTACATACATAGAATGAAGGTTATCGATTGTTTCATCTCTTCTAATTGCGTTCATATCTGTATATAGTCCAGTATGTGCTTCAAAGCCATATCTATAAAGCGCATCACGCTTCCATTTTGCAAGTGAATGAATGATTTCAATTTCATCATCATTATTCAATTCATAGCTATTGAAGGCCACTGGTCTTTCAGTTCCATTTAAATCATCATTTAATCCTGTGTTTTTTAATAAGAATAATGGTGCAGATACTCGAGTGAGTCTTAATTCTTCTGATAAACGTCTTTCAAAATAGTCTTTAATCATTTTAATCGCAACTTCAGTCTCAATCAGATTGAGTTGTGAGTGATAATTTTCTGGTATAAATACTTTGCTCATAACTTTACTCCTTTATACATGATTATATAAGAAAAAAATAAAAAAGAAAGAAAGAAAACAGTATTTCTTTGAATATTTAAAAATATGTAATAATTTAGGGAAATTGAAAAAATAACGAACTTGATTGACTTATTTCCGATTATTTAATACAATGTGTGAAAACACAAGATAAGGAGATGCACAATGGAAAAATTGTTTAAGAGCACAAGAGGCAATCAGACACCTATTGATTTTTATACATCTATTCTTCAGGGAATCGCAAGTGATGGGGGGTTACTTGTACCTGACTTCGATTTTGAGAAAAAAAACTTAGAAGAACTTCTATCATTAAACTATGTTGATCTTGCAACAGAGATTATTAGTACATTTGCACCAAGTGATGCAAAGGAAGCATTACATACAGCTTGTACACAGGCTTATGGTGAAGGGTTATTCTGTGATGAAGTGGTTCCTGTAAAGAAAGCAGGAAATGTATATGTTGCAGAACTCTATCAGGGTCCTACAGCTGCATTCAAGGATATGGCATTATCTATGCTTCCTAGAATGATGACTCTTTCTTTAAAGAAGAAAGGTGAAGAACGTGAAGTGATGATTCTTGCAGCAACAAGTGGTGATACTGGTAAAGCTGCATTAGAAGGCTTTAAGGATGTTGAAGGGACTTGTATTAAGGTTTTCTATCCAATTGATGGTGTATCTGCTATTCAGCAGCAGCAGATGGTCACAACAACAGGTAAGAATGTTGAAATCATTGGTATTAGAGGAAACTTTGATGATGCACAGTCTGCAGTTAAGAAGGCTTTTGGTTCAAAAGAATTAAAAGAACTTTGTGATGAACATCATATTTTCTTATCTTCTGCTAATTCAATTAATATTGGACGTTTAATTCCACAGATTGTTTATTATTTCTATTCTTATTTAACACTTGTAAAGAGAAATGAAATTAAGTTGGGAGAAGCAGTGAACTTTACAGTACCTTCAGGTAACTTTGGTAACTGCTTAGCTGGATGGATTGCAAAAAATATGGGCTTACCAGTGAACCAGTTCATTGTTGCTTCTAATAAGAATAATATCTTAACCGATTTCTTTACAACTGGCACTTATGATGCAAGACGTGAATTCTATAAAACGAATGCACCTGCAATGGATATCTTAGTTTCTAGTAACTTAGAAAGATTAGTATGGTTCATGGTGAATGGTGATAGTGAAAAAGTAAATAAGTACATGGAAGAACTTAAAGAAACAGGTGTTTATAAAGTAGATGATGAAACACTTGCAAGAGTTCAGAAAGAATTCAAGGCAGGATGTATTGGAGAAGAAGATGTACTTAAAGTCATTCATGACTGCTGGAATGAAAATAAATATTTATTAGATACACATACAGCGGTTGGTTATGGTGTTTATGAAGAATATGTCAAGAATACTGGTGATACAACTAAGACAATCTTACTTTCAACTGCGTCACCTTATAAGTTCCCTGAATCTGTTTATCAGGCATTAACAGGTGAAGAAGTAGATGTTTATACAGCTATTGAAAAATTACATGAATTAACTGGTATGGATATTTCTTATCCATTAAAGGGTATTAAGGATCGTGAAATCCTTCATAAGGGTGTTATTGATAGAGATGCCATTTTAGATACTATTGCAGATAAGATCAAGGAGTACTAATTATGTTTGTAAAGGTAAGAGTTCCTGCAACAAGCGCAAACTTAGGACCCGGATTTGATGTTGCGGGTCTAGCAGTAACTTTATATAATACATTCACTTTTGAATTATTAGATGAAGGATTAGAAATCTTGGGATGTCCTGAACAGTTTGCGAATAAAGATAACTTAACTTATCGTGCCTTTGAAGAAGGTGCACGTTATGTGGGATTAGATTATAAAGGATTACGTATTACCAATGAAGGAGATGTTCCTTATACGAGAGGATTAGGTTCTTCTTCTACATGTATTGTTGCTGGTATTGTCGGGGCTTTCGCATTCAAGAATCGTTATGAAGAACGTCAGAACATCCTTGAACTTGCGACTAAGATTGAAGGACATCCAGATAACGTTGCACCAGCCATCTTTGGTGGATTAACTGTATCTGTTATGGAAGAGCATAAAGTGACCACACTTTCGATCCCTGTTAAACAGGACTATCGTTATGTAGCGCTCATTCCACCTTTCACATTATCTACAGAAAAAGCACGTTCTGTATTACCACAGACATTAGACCGTGCAGATGCGATTAAGAATGTATCTCATCTTGCATTGATGGTTGCATCACTTATTAATGGATATGATGAAGGTTTAAAACTAGGCTTCAAGGATCGTTTCCATCAGCCATATCGTGGACACTTAATTGATAACTTCTTCCCTATTATGGATGTATTAGAGAAAGATGAAAGAGTATTAGGTGCTTATCTATCAGGTGCAGGGCCTACTATCATGGCTTTAATTCGTGCGGATGATACAATGGGTGTTGTTCGTATTAAAGAAGAATTAGGATCTTTAATTGACGGATGGCAAGTAGAAAAGTTAGAATTAGATGAACGTGGATTTACATGTGACTTTTTATAATACCTGGCTGTTGTCAGGTATTTTTTTCGGGAGGATTAAATGAAGAATTATCATACACATACAACAAGATGCATGCATGCAATTGGAAGTGAAGAAGAGTATATCTTAGCAGCCATTTCAACTGGATATACAGAACTAGGCTTTTCAGATCATACACCATGGCATTATGATTCAGGCTATCATGCCACAATGCGTATGGATGAATCACAGCTTGAAGACTATGTCCATACATTATTAGTACTTAGAGATAAATATAAAGACAAGATTTCTATTAAGATTGGTTTAGAATGTGAATATTTTGAAGATAAGATGGACTGGCTTAAGGAGCAGGTAGAACGTTATGGACTAGATTATCTTATTTTAGGTAATCATTTTGATGGCAGTGATGAAACAGGTATTTACTATGGGTATCCTGTAAGTTTAGAAGAATTAAAAAGATATGTATCACAGGTGCTCAAGGCAATGGATACAGGTTTATTCTCATATGTAGCACATCCTGATGTTGTCTTTTATGATGAAAGTAAGCAGGAACATATTGATGAATTAGAAAAAATCTGTATTCATGCAGCTGAAATAAATATGCCTTTAGAATTCAATTTATTAGGATATAAGGCAATGCGTCATTATCCAAGTCAGCCATTTGTTGATTTATGTAAAAAGCATCATAATCGTATTATTATAGGAACAGATGCGCATGATGCTGGTGCATTAAAAGACACTAAAACATACAATCGTGCTTATACTTATTTAAAAGAAAATGGATTAGAGATTACCGAAGATATAAAGATGTTGAAATAGGAGGCTTGAAAAAGCCTTTTTGTTTTGGTGGTATGAGTGCATAATATAAATAAGAGAAGGAGAAAATGCATATGGTTAATTATGAAGAAGCAAAGAAAATTGCTTTAGAATCACTTGGTGAAATGGCAATACATATCGATGAAGCATTTGAAACAGAGGATGCTTATATTTTTAACGATTCTAAACATATTTATGCAGGATGGATTCCTGTTGTGATTAGAAAAAGTGATGGTCATCGTGTTCATTATGGTGAATATATGCTTGGTGATGATCAGACATGGACTTATAGGAAAAAAATAAAATTCTAATCCTTTTGACAGTTATGAGTGTACTTATGGTGAAAAAGCATCGATATATCCAACATTTTTTAATGCACTAAAACATTGGAAATGTAGTAATATATATCATAGTCGTATTACTTTATTATTTATATAATTGCTTTAGATGGAAAAAAACAATGATATTATTTCTTTTATAGCGAAAAATCTTTAAAATAGAAGTGCCTAGTACAAATCAAAGGATTGGTAATGGATATATTATTTGATGTATAATAAAGGTGGTGATAAAATGGAACATATTACAGATATAGATAAAACAGCACATCTTGAAGAATGTGTAGAAGCGGTGAGAGAAATCATTAATCCAGATGATTATGGATTAACTGAAGAAGCACTTTATGCCTTAACAAAAGAAATCATGGATACTTCTCTTACAATGGGAGGAGACTTTCATTTAGATAATATTCGTTTCTTTGCGGAACGTTTTATTAAGAGTGGATCAATCGCTCGTTTTAAGATGGCTCATGAAAATGATTTTTAAGGAGGGATTGTATGGGTAAAATAGAAGATGTTATCCAACAGTACCTGGATGAACATAAAAGTCATTATCTAGGTAAATATCGTTATAGATGTAGTTATCGCATTGGTGATACTGCTATGAAGTTTCATTATTATATGCTTGATGAGAGCTTCAGAAATATCGATATTTATGTTGAGCTTTCATATGGTGAGAAAGTTGATGCGGAATTTTCAGAAAATTTAAATGACCAGGAAAAGCAGTTTATTATTAAAGATGCTCTGGTAAATATTTTTTATAAAGAAAAGTTTAAACATGTTCTTCACTATTCTTTGATTCCAAAAATTGTGAAGGAACATCATTTGATTGATACAAACATGGCACCAATCGATTATATCGAGATATTGGAGTATATGAAGTATCATCAGGGTATTAATCAGAAGACAATTGATTCTTTTTATGAAATCTATCTTCCAGTGATGCATGATTTAATCAAGACACAAAAATATGATGTTTATATTTGTTCGTTGATCTTATTATTGCGTAACATACTTTATGAATATGATTGGGATGGACCAAATTCCAAGTATCGTGATACTGAATATCAATATCATTTATATTATGTGAGAGAATTGATCCAGGAAATCGTGGATCGCTTAGATGTATTTTATAAGCATGCGGCAAGCTACTTATTCCATTTAATGCATCTTTTATGTCAGCATACATTATTCGCATTCTGTATCATGACTGATTTAAGCTCATTGTTTAATTCTAATCAAATTGTCTTAAAAGCTTTATCAGATAATATGAAGAAACATTTTATTTTATATGATAAAGAAGCAGATAATTTGAATGAATGTAATCTCGTTTATTCTTATTTATTCTATTATTACTTACATAAGAAGGAACCTTTTAGAGAAGTTATCAAACAGTTCTTCAGAACAATTGTGGATTCGATTCTTGTCTATGCGAACCATGATCTAGATATTGCGTTAGGTAATACGTTATTAAAGAATGAGGGATATGATGTATTGTTGGATTTATTTAGCAGTGACTATAATACATTTGTATTCACATGCTTCCCAATCAGTTCATTCCCAACAGAAATGCGTACATCAGTTCGTAATGAACTTGTTGCCGCTATTCGTTTCTTTGCAGGTAGAATGAATAATGATAAGTATAAACTCAGCTCATTTGAACAGGTATTGAATATCAATAGATTGTTATTGGATAATTTTGGAGATTGGTATAAATGAAAAAGAGAAATATAGTTACAGCGGTCTTCGGGACAGCTGTCCTTGCAGCTGCAGGGTTATATCAAAAAACAAGTCAGTTTGTGGATGAACGTTTATATCGCACACATATTAATCGTACTTCATTTGAGGTTTTAAAACCTCAGGTTGTACGTATTAAGAATATGAATGATGCGATTTTAACTGGGTATCTTCTTGAAGTGGATCATGCAGACAATACATTGATTATGGTTCATGGATTTACTAAGGATGCTTCTTCTTTAGAAAATGAAGCACTCTATTTTCAGTCAATCTGTCCACATACCAATATTTTGATGGTTGACTGTTATGGCAATGGTTCATCGGATGGTGTCACAAGAGGTGTTGGTTTTCAGGATGTTATGGATATCAACTACTGGAATCGTTATATTATTCAAAAATATGGCAAAGAACATCATGTCTTCTTCTATGGTAAAGAAACAGGTGCAACTGCACTACTTTGTGCAGGCAGTGCCGGCTTATTAAAGAATGCAACAAGCATGATTGTAGAAAGTACATTTAAGAATGTACGTGACTACTTTGCTTATCTCATGAAAAATGAAGGATATCCAGAATCAATCACACGCCCTCTTCTTTCGATTGTGTTAAGAAAAGAATTAAATATCACTTTAGATGATTTAGATGTCATGAGATATATTATGAAAAATACTATTCCTACATTATTTATTCAGAACAAGAATAACAATAAAGCTGATTTTAATAATGTATTTGATTTATACAATGCAGCAGTATGTGAAAAAGAACTGATGCCATTAAAAGATAAGCCATTTTATGCTCTTGATGAAAAGCATCCTTATAAGGATCTTCTCGCAGAGTTTTTAAATAGAAATGGATGATAGGAGGACGCTATGTATTTTAAAGAATCAAAAGGTTTCCCAAAGGATTTCTTATGGGGAAGTGCTTCAGCTGCTTATCAGGTAGAAGGTGCCTGGGCTGAAGATGGTAAAAAACCTTCTGTATGGGATAAGTTTGTAAGAATCCCTGGTAAGACATTCAAAGCCACTACAGGTGATAAAGCAGTTGATCATTATCACATGTATAAAGAAGATGTCAGATTAATGGGTGAAATGGGTCTTAAGACTTATCGTTTCTCAATTGCCTGGTCAAGAATCTATCCAGATGGCAACGGGCAGGTGAATGAAAAAGGTCTACAGTTTTATGATGACTTAATTAACGAATGCTTAAAGTATAACATCGTACCAATGGTGACTGTATATCATTGGGATTTACCACAGGCATTAGAAGATCAATATCATGGCTGGGAAGACCGTCGTATTGTCGATGATTTTGTTAATTATGCAACAACATTATTTAAACGTTATGGTGATCGTGTTAAACACTGGATTATTTTAAATGAACAGAATGTCTTCACAGGCCATGGCTGGATGCTAGCAAAACATCCACCAGGAAAATTCAAAGACATGAAGACTTACTATCAGGTAAATCATCATGCATTCATGGCTCATGCTAAGTCAGTGTTGGCATTAAAAGAACTTTATCCTGATGCATTAGTTGGCTCATCATTTGCGTATGGTCCAGCTTATGCTGTGTCTGATAAGCCGGAAGATCAGATGGCATGTGTAGACTATGAAGATTTGAAGTCATATTACTGGATGGATGTTTATGCATATGGACGTTATCCAAGATCTGCCATGAAATACTTAGAATCATTAGGCGTTGCACCTCACTTTGAGGAAGGCGACCTTGAAATTCTAAAGGCAGCTGCCGCAAAGGTAGACTTTATGGGTGTGAACTATTATAAGACATGCAGTATTGAATATAACCCATTAGATGGTGTTGATTCTCTTGGCGGTGAAAACAATACAGGTAAAAAAGGTACAGCTGAGATGGAAGGTGTGCCAGGTATGTATAAAGTACCAGCTAATAAGAATCTTCCTACAACTGACTGGGACTGGACTATTGATCCTATGGGATTACGTTTTGCATGTCGTAAGATTACTTCACGTTATGATTTACCAATCGTTATTTCAGAAAATGGTCTTGGCGCATTTGATAAATTAGAAGATGGACAGATTCATGATTCATATCGTATTGAATATTTACGTAACCATATCGAGGAATTAAAGAAAGCATGTGATGATGGATGTCGTATTCTTGCATACTGTACATGGTCATACACTGATTTATTAAGCTGGTTAAATGGTTATCAGAAACGTTATGGTTTTGTATATGTAGATCGTGATGAAGATGAAAACTCAGGTACTCTTAAGAGAATTCCAAAAGATTCATATTATTGGTATAAGAAAGTTATTGAAACCAATGGTGAAGAATTATAATTCATAGAAGGCTGATTCATATTGAATCAGTCTTTTTATGTTTAAAAAATGCATAGGAAGCTTGCAAGAGACATATATAAAAGAGGATAAATAATAATTAAAATAGAAAAACATTGATTATATCAACAAAAATAGACGCTGCGAGATAAAAATAGAAAATAATTCAAAAAAAACACTTTACAAGTGTCAGTATTTTAGGTATTATAGACAGGCAGTCCGGGAGACGGGCTGAGACAG